>JAMOMD010000051.1 GCA_027068725.1 Thermoproteales archaeon
TCTCCTAGATAAGCATAGTGAAAGAGATTTCAATGTATTATCATCAACTTTCTTAAAAAGTTGCTCATTCACTACAAGACTGTTATCTAAAGAACGCACCCAGCCAGAGAGAACACAGAACTTTCTTAGTGTCAATATGCATATTGTAGTAAGAACTATTGCTAGAGCGATACCTGAGATACCACATAAAAACAGCGGTAGAGTAAATATTAGGAATGGTATAAACATGCTTCTTCTAGTTCCTGTATCACACGATAGCATTGATGTAAAGAATGTTTTGTTAACATCCTCAAAATCAAAATATTCCCTTAGAATATCCTCAAATTTCAATTTCACTCTCATTAGGTCTCTTGACAAGGAATCTATAAATCCCATGTATAAACTATCACAATATTTAATGATGACAACCTTCTCTACAACTGATGTAAGCCTATTAATTAAGTCAATAGAAATATTTGTAAGTTTTCTAGGAGTAAGCTGTGAAATACTAACGAGCGAACTACACTTGTACAACTTCAAGACTTTTCGAGTATTAGGAAAGTATACATAGTTTTCTCTAATATACGTACGTTCAGAAAAGACGAGCTCACGATTAGTTAGTCGGAGAATTTCGAGTACAACATAGTCTCTAAATATGTAGAGTACTGGTATAGAACACAGTACAGCATAATGAATTCCGGATGATATAGCAAATATATAAGTCGAGAATATTAGGATGAGAACTAGCTTACCTATATCACGTCTCATTTTTACAGAACCTTAGGTATTAGTTCGATAGTGTTTATTCGAAAAAATCTCCTTAGTAATGTATTTCTTAGTCTATTAAATATTCCCTGCTTTCTTTGTCTGTTATTGCTAGTTCTTGATACTGTTGTATCTTTAAGTGTTGATGCTAATTGCTGTAGTACATGTTCGATGTCTTGCCCTTCCTGAACTTTCTGACCAATGTAGCTTATTACGTCGTAAGGATCGTAGAACTCTAGGACTGTTACTGCAGCTTCAAGGCACATGTCTCTATTGTTGCACTGTGATGCTATGCTTTCTGCGGCTCTTACTATTGACTCGTTTATGACCTTCCTAATTTTTCCAGCTGGTTTAATGTGATGTTTGTTAAATGATTTCTTTGTTGATAATTTATCTATTTGTCTTTCTATATGTGCAGATATTTTCTTGATGTTTGTCATGACTATTCACTCGCGATACCGTATGCTTTGAGTAGTAGCTCGAGTATTTTTGATAATTCAGGATATGTGCGTTCTATGTCATTTAGTATGAGTTTTATGTCTATTGTCTTCAGTATGTTAAGTAGCACATCCTCATTTACATATTGTGAGAGCACTATCAATGCATGTGTGAGAGAGCGCACTTTCTGCCGCTGCTCTATCTCTTTCTCTTCAGGATGCTGCTCGTGAAGTTCCTGCTCTGTATGTAGTTTATTTTCTTCGGCAGTGTCGGTATACACATCTTCCTCAAGGTTCTGTGCTACTTGCTGTTCGTCGCTCTCCTCTAGTATACCTAGATCACGTAAGACTTGCTCTAGTGATCTTTCTCTTATCTTCGTATCGTAACTCATAGTCTCAACTGTTGAACTCCTATATACTTCATTGTCTGTTCCTCAATAATTTTGAATAAGCTTGTTAATGCTTTATTGAATTTTGCAGGTTCTGTGTACATTATTGGAAGTTCTGCATTTGTTGATAGAACAAGCACAGCGGCATCAAATGGTATTTTCGATAAGATACCATCCTGAACATACTTTCTTAGAGAGTTTACATTATTGTGAAGTTTTTCTATGTACTTGTTAACTACTATGTTCAGTATCTGAGAACCCTTTGAGAGTACTTTTGAAAAGTTGCTCCACCATTTGTGTAGTGTCTCTATTGCTGATAATGTTGGTTCTGTCACTAGACATATTATGTCACTGTAGTAGAGTATTGTTACGTATGTTGTTGAAAGTAATTCAACATTTGAGGGAGTGTCTATTAGAACTATCTCGTATCCTTCACGTCTAAGTCTTAGAAGGGCCTTCTCGTACCTTGTCTTTACCAAGGATTTGTTAGGTATCGATAGTATTGATGCTCTTATCCCACTTACTCTGCCTGCAGGTACTATACCGACATTCCTCGATACCTTTGATTCTACAATTTCGAAATCTAGCCCAAGTAGGAGATAGTCCAGTATTCCCCTAGTGTCGTCAACACAGGCCTTATGATATGCTGCGACTGTCGTATTTCCGTCTATGCCAAGGTCTAGCACTGCTACTTTGACGTCAAATAGTGCTGCGAGAGATGCTGCTATCGTGGACTTGCCTACTCCACCTTTGGCTCCTGAGGCTACTAATATTGTGACGAGGCGTGGCCTAAACATTGAGATTGCGAGCAAGTACTTACAAATAGGGGCGTCGCTAAGGGTGTACTTGATGATGAGTGCGGTCGAAGCAGAGTGAATGAAGAGGGCTTAACGGTCCTGACTAAGGTGTTCCATATCCTCCTCCGCCTGGTGTCTCTATCCTGACAATTGTGCCTGGCTCGAGCTCTCTGTCAGCTTTTCCAGGGAGCTCCTCCTCTTTTCCTGATGGATGTACTATGAGCACCCTTCCCGGAGAGGCATCGCCTCCGCCAGCACGACCACGTGGTCTTATGCGGACTCTATCCATCGCAACGGAGATCCATGCCTTATCGAGAACCTTGAACATCCTGATTATGCCATCTCCTCCACGGTATCTTCCCACGCCATGGCTGCCTCGTCTAATGGAGTACTCTAGAAACAGCACAGGATACGTTCTCTCAATGACCTCTATTGGCGTGTTTAGTGTATTTGTCATATATACATGAACTGCATCCTCTCCATCCATCCAAGGACATGCTCCTGCACCACATCCTATAGTCTCGTAGAAGACCCAGCCTCTTCCTGATACGATGACGTTGCTCATCGTTCCTCCTGACTGTGCTGGTACTTTATCAGGAAACAGCTCGTACAGTGCATTAAGCACTGCATCAACTATTCGCTGACTTGTCTCGACATTACCTAGACCCACAGGAGCAGGCTTGAGAGGATTCACGAGACTTCCTTCAGGAGCCTCGATCTTCACAACACTGTAGAAGCCGTCATTTATCTCGACATCCTGTGCAAGCACTGACTTAAGTGTGAACGTCACTGCCGCTATTGTGACACCTAGTGCCGCGTTAAGTGGAGCATCAATCTGTCTATCAGTGCCTTCAAAGTTTACGTGAACTTCCTCCTCGGTGAAACGTACGTTCACTCTTATTCTCAGTAACTTGTCCTCAAACTCTACGTAATCTTCTCCACTGCACTCACCTCTTGCTTGAAGAAGCTTCTTTCTGGCAAGCTGTTCTGATCTGCTTATGATCTCGTCGAATATAGAGAACATCTCGTGCATCCCATATTTCTCGAAGAGCTTGACAAGCTCACGTTCAGCTACTTGACAAGCCGAGAGCTGAGCATGTAGGTCGCCGTACGTTACGTTGGGCATTCTGACGTTATTGAGAAGCAGGTTCAGCACGTCTCTCCTCATTGATCCTCTCTCAACAATCTTTGAGGGAGGCATCACGAGACCCTCCTCGTACAGGGTCCTCGCTCGGAGGCAGAGG
>JAMOMD010000052.1 GCA_027068725.1 Thermoproteales archaeon
TAATGAGGAAAAGGAGACCCTTAATGAGTACAATATCAGTGAGAAAGTTAAGGACTAATTTCAGC
Source organism: Thermoproteales archaeon (assembly GCA_027068725.1). GTDB lineage: Archaea > Thermoproteota > Thermoprotei > Thermoproteales > Thermocladiaceae > JAADER01. The sequence continues at coordinate 66 of JAMOMD010000052.1, forward strand.
ATCGTCGTTGATTTTAATAGGAAAATATATACGACAGCACTTACGTGTCCATGTATTTATACAGATTCTGAAATATATATTGTCACAGAGAGAGGTGTTTTCACAGAGACTTTGAAAATATTGGGAAAAAGTCTTGTATGTGGAGATCTTGAGGAAGTTGTTGTAGCTCTTCCTGAAGGTTCGAGAGTTATGAGGTGGATTTATCTTGGTCCAAGTAGCTGGGTTTCACCTGTCTAAGTATGTGCTCTATTTCTCTTAGAATATTTTTACAATAGTCAGAAGAGCATGTCCTTGTTATTATGTTAATACTATCTTCTATGTCTAGTAGTAGCTTTCTAACTTCGTTCTGCGAAACGTGACCTATCTTTGTTAGGTATATCACTATATCAAGCATGTGGTTAAATGCTCTACATGGAGGTTCTATTGGTACCTTTCGCACCTCTATATTTACTATTTTATAGAATGCGAATGCATACTCATCTTTTTCTATTATATGTTCACAACATGCTTCTACTATGGCGTTAGAGTCTTCTAGTATTGGTGCATTTACAAATTTTGCTTTTCCGAACTTGAGCATCTTATTCCAATTAGGAAAATATCTCTTGAGTGCTGTTATGAGAAATTTCTCTATGTCTGTTATTATGTTAATGGCAATGTCTATGCCCTTTGTTAGGTAGTTGAATGTTTTTGAGCCTCGGAATAGCCTTATCCTGAAGTGTTTGTCGTCTAGTATGGTTATGCCTAAGGGAGTTGCCCAGGGAGTATTGTTCTCTACGTAAAATGTTGCAACTACTTCATAATGCGTGCCTGGTCTGAGAATGAGAAGACTCATCTATATACCTTCAATATCTTGTACACTGTCGTTCTCTCAGCTGGAATTTTGCCAGCCTCCCTTATCATGTAGATGAACTCTCTTGGTGTCAGGAATGTGGTCTCTGTAGCACCTGCAGGATGCGAAATATTCTCCTCTATCAATGTTCCACCAAGATCATTAGCACCCCATGACAATAGTAGCTGAGCAAGTCTTCTACCAAGCTTTACCCAAGATACTTGAATATTTTTCACGTATTTGTAAAGAAATATTCTAGAGACAGCACATAACTTTGCATCAAACATACCTGTACTTCCAGGACGGCACTCCGGCATCTTTGCAAGCTCTGTCCTGTAGTGAACAAAGGGTAATAATACAAACTCTGTGAATCCTCTAGTCTCTTTCTGAATTTCTCTTATAATCTTGAGATGATTTGCAATATGTTCAAAATTCTCTACATGCCCATACATTATTGTTGCAGAAGTCCTTATGCCAAGCCTGTGAGCCGTCTTTATTATTTCAATCCACTTCTCAGTACTTATCTTACCTGGACATATTATCTTTCTAACATCATCGCTCAGAATCTCGGCTGCCGTCCCCGGCATTGTATCAAGACCACTCTCTCTCAAAGTCTTCAATACTTCTTCTATAGAAAGTCCGGACTTCACGCTCAGGTAATAGACTTCCTGTGGAGAGAATGCGTGAATGTGGATCCAAGGAGCCTCCTCTTTTATTGTCTTAAGAAGTTTTATATAGTACTCAAAATCGAGGTCCGGATTAATTGCTCCCTGTACACATACTTCGGTAGATCCAAAGCTTATCGCTTCTCTAACTTTTTTCCTGATATCGTCCATAGATAACACATATCCTTCAGGATGCCCAACAGGTCTGGAAAAGGCACAGAATTTACAACGAAGGATACATATGTTTGTGAAGTTTATATTTCTATTAACAACAAACGTCACAATATCATCACAGACTGTCCATCTTAGAAAATCTGCTGTCATTTTTATAAGATTAAGTTCGAGAGGTCTATCCTCTTTCAAGAGTATGATACATTCCTGCGTGTCTATTTCTTTTCCATCTAGAGCCCTATCTAAGATGTGTGCAATCTGAGGATCTGCAAGTTTTAGGCCGTGCTCAACAAAGTTCAGTAGTCTATAATAATGTTCTTCTCGCATTAACCAGTATCGGAACCTTCACGTGACTTTTCAGCATCTTCCATTATCATTCTCATTACTTCCATTAGCTTTCTCTTCTCTATGCCTGTCCTGGTCACTTCGGGAAGTTCTGAGATTACGAGTGGTAGTTCTGACCTTAGTCTACGCAGTTCCTCAGGTGTCAGATTCTCGAGACCTTTCTCCAGTAGCTGTATAACATCCTCGATTCGCTTTTTCTTCTCGTCATATATATTCTCGCTCACGTCATGTATGTTACATACGGCCCTTATATAGGATTTAGACAAGGACACGTGTGCGGAGCTCATGATTAGAGAGCTGGTTGATCTTTACGTTAATTCAGGCTTCGTGAAGGTTGAGCTGAGGACAGGAGATACAATAACTTCAACAATTCCAGCAGTTGCTCACGAGCTCCTTAGAGAAGGCTCATCTCTCTGCGACGACTTCAGGATAGGTCCCGAGAAGCTTGTCGAGTACATCTGGCTTGAGAGAAGGCAGCCTGACCTCAGGCCAGTGCCTAGAGATCTCTACATCAAGGCTAGACTGAGCATGTACGAGAATGTCCTGAAGGGAGACGATAGGACTGTTAGAAATATTCAAACTAACTTAAGAGAGCTCGTACAGCAGAGATTGAGAAAGATTTTGACTGCAATAGCCATGAATCCTGACATTGTTATAACTAGAGAGTTCTTAGAGAAGTTGACATACGAGGAGGAGGTTCTAGTTAGGCAAATTGCTTGTCTAGTGAAGGATTGGCTAACGTACGTGCTCGGTCTCACTAAGTAGGATTCCTGAGGTGGTGAGACATGGTTCTTCCTGATACTGTACCTGAGGAAGTACTTCACATAGATATTGATAAGCTGATAGACAAGTTCAAGCAGTTCCTGACGAGTAGTGACAAGTACATTGACGAGATTAATAGCATGATTATTCAGCGAAGACGCTCAATCTGTATCGATTTTCCTGATCTGATAATATTTGACAAGGAGCTTGCCGATCTCCTGATAGAGAGACCGAGAGAAGTCATCTATGCTGCAAGTGAGGCACTGAGACAGATCATACTTGAGAAGGATCCTGAGTATGCTAAGACTGTAAAGCATTTCCATGCCAGGTTCAGGAAGCTCTCAGAGACTATCCCCCTCAGGAAGCTCAGAAGCTATCTGATTGGTAAGCTCATTATGATTGAGGGCATAGTTACGAGACAGACGCCGCCTAAGCATTTCCTGAAGAAGATAGTGTACCGCTGCGAGAACTGTGGATTTGAGGTTGATGTACCACAGTTCTACGCTGTTCCAACACAGCCGCCTAAGAAGTGCATTAGGTGTGGAGGTGTCTTGAAGATAGTACAGGAGAAGTGCGAGTTCATAGATTGGCAGAAGATAATAGTACAGGAAAAACCTGAAGAGCTGCCTCCAGGTCAGTTACCTAGAAGCGTCGAGGTCATCCTGACTGACGATCTTGTAGATGTTGTCAAGCCAGGTGACAGAGTGTACGTTGTCGGAATACTAGACGTCAATGCGTATGAGC
>JAMOMD010000053.1 GCA_027068725.1 Thermoproteales archaeon
GAAGATCCTTGAGGCAGGCGGAAAGATTGTTGCTCTAAAACTTCCTGAAGGCTTTCGAGGACTACTAGGCTTTGAGGTACAGCCAGGGAGAAGGTTTGGAACTGAGCTTGCAGATTATGTGCGTTCCTGGACACCACTGAAGGGAATTCTTCATAGTGATGAGCTTCCTGCATATGGCATAACTCGTGACGAGGTAGCAAAGGTCTCGGAGAGGCTTGGTGGCAAGCCATTCATACTGATTGCTGGTGTTGCTGAGAGAGACATATTGGATGCTGTTGATATTCTTGTTAAGCGTCTGAGACAGGCGCTGGATGGTGTACCAGAGGAGACGCGTGCAGCAAATCCTGATGGTACTACAAGATTCATGAGGCCTAGACCAGGAAGTGCGAGAATGTATCCTGAGACTGACCTTAGGCCAATAGTGACGTTTGAGATCGTTGCACGTGTTGAGAAGATGCCACTTGAGACTATTGACAAGAGAGTTGAAAGATACACGAAGCTTGGTGTTAGTAGAGAACTTGCGGAACAGGCTGTACGCTCGCCTTATGCAGATCTCATAGATAAGTTTGTGGAGAAGTATCATGAGAAAGTACCTGCAAGTATCATAATGTCGACGTTCCTGATGACTTTGAAGAATCTGCAGAAGGAGGGTATCGATGTGAGCAAGCTAACTGAGGAGACTTTTGATGAGGTGTTTGAGCTTGTAGCTTCAGGTACCGTGGCCAAGGAGGCTATTCCTGATATATTGAAAGAATGTGCCAAGACTGGTGAGAGACCGCGTGCTGTAGTTGAGAGGCTTGGTCTGAGAAAGCTAACTTACGAGGAAGTTCTGGAGAAAGTTCGAGAAATTGCTAGCAAGGTGCAGGTTCGAGATTTCAATAAGCTAATGGGATACTGTATGAGAGAACTAAGAGGCAGAGCGGATATTGAGGATGTTAAGCGAGCAGTTAAGGAGGTCATTAGTGGAGGTTCGAGTTCCTGAGCTCGTGAAAATACCTTTAAATATCGTTTTAACGTGAGTTGTGACCAATGAGCATCGCATACATAGTTACCGATACTCTTGGCGTTGTTGCGCTGGATGAGGAGGGGAACGTGATAGGGAAGGTGCTGTACGAGGGTGATGACACGACAATTGCACAGAAATTGACAAGTATTGAGAAGGGAGAGCCCATACCAGAGATAGTTAGGCTAGTAGAGGAGCTAAAGCAGAAGGGATACAAGACCTTCGTACTTGAGCACAAGGAGCTTGCCAGAAACTTAGCGTCAGTAGTCAAGGATGTCGAGATTAGGGCAGAGACGCCAAGCAAGGGCGGAGAGATGTTTAGAGAACACTTTGTTGAGCGCTACATGAAGGAGGTCTACGGAATAGAGAACTACGCAGACTACTACAAGAGAGTGTACGACTTGACCGTGCTTCAGACAAGGCTTAAGCTAAGGAAGGCTGCTGAGAAGAGAGACCTGTTCATTGCTAATGCAATCAGCGCAGTTGATGACTGTGACAAGATGATGAACCTGATGGCCTCAAGACTCAGAGAGTGGTACGGTCTGCACTTCCCAGAGCTTGAGGAGCTTGTTCGCGATCACAGAGATTATGTGAGACTAATCTACGAGCTTGGACATAGGTCAAACTTCACTGTTGAGAACATCAAGAAGGTGCTACCAAACATATCGGATGAGCGTGCTAAGAAGATTGCAGAAGCTGCCGAGAAGAGCGTTGGAGCAGACATGGCAGAGTTTGACCTAGAGGCAATAAGGTACTACGCTAGGATCTTTGTCACAGCACTTGAGGCTAGAAGAAAGCTTGCAGAGTACATCGATGAGGCAATGAAGGAGGTAGCACCAAACATTAGAGAGCTAGTAGGTAGCCTGCTAGGTGCTAGATTGATTAATCTGGCAGGTGGCTTGCTGAAGCTTGCACTACTGCCCGCCTCAACAATTCAGGTACTTGGTGCAGAGAAGGCACTGTTCAGAGCATTAAGAACAGGAGGTAAGCCGCCTAAGCATGGAGTAATCTTCCAGTTCCCCGAGATCTTCAGAGCACCAAGATGGCAGAGAGGTAAGATTGCACGTGCACTAGCTGCAAAGCTCGCAATTGCTGCTAAGGCAGACGCATTCACAGGCAACTTCATAGCACCCAAGCTAAAGGAGGAGCTAATGAAGAGAATACAGGAGATCAAGACACTCTACGCAAAGCCACCCCCCAGAAAGCCAGAAGCAAAGGCACGTGCAAAGCCAGCACCTGCAGCAGCAAAGAAGCCAGAAGCAAAATCAACTGCTCCACCGCCTCCACCACCCAAGGGAGAGAGAAAGCCAGCTCCAAAGAGATAACATTATTGAGAAGTGTTGTCCCTCATATCAATTTTACATCGATTCGCAGGTCTTGGCCTGCCCTTTATTGCAATAATATCATTCCTTTCTAATTGTGTCCCGTATCTAACAATTCCATATCTTGCTCTTGTCTTTGTTTATATATCAACAACAAGAGCAGGAATATTTCTAACAGTTGCAACTATACTAGTATCAAGTATATTTGCTGCATTGGGCAAAGTTGTTGTATATTATATTGGTAGAGGAATGAGTAAGATAGTTCTAAAAAACATAAGTGCAGAGACTATCGAACTGTTTAATAAACTAATGGATAAGGGTATATTCCTTGCGATTTTTATATTTGCAGCTTCTCCACTTCCTGATGATGTACTGTACATACCTGTCGGCGTGCTAAAGTATAGTCCAATAAAATTTTTTGTTGCATGTTTCGCAGGTAAGATAGTCATAACCTCTGTAGTTGCATTTTCTGGTGAGTTTATTAATTTTGTAATGTCTCCAATATATGCAATAATCTTATCAATAGTTGCGACTGTCATTGTGCTAGTTATTATGAAGAAAATTAATTGGGAGAAGCTTGTCCAGTATCTGGTAAAATATGGATTCTGGAGAACTATTTGGATTTTCATTACAAGATTACCTGAATTCTTTCGAAAGTAGTGAAGGAACTAGAGTAGAGACTTTCCAATGTACTAGATCAAGGGTTACAAATCGTATTTGGAATAGTTTTTCAGTAACTCCGGTTCTTCATCATTTTTCTTTGTTCAGAGTTGGCAGGCCCACATCATCTTGCTAGGTTATTCTCTGTACGTCTTCTATGTATATACATATGCTTTCGCTTATTTCCTGTTCGTTTTTTGTCGGCTCAATATCGAACTTCATTACTGTGTATGTGCCATTCATGTTTACAAGCGCGTAAGCAAGCTTCTCTTTCTTGTCTATTAGTATGTACGTGCAGTTTTTGACTAGTACTAGGTCTTTGCCAAGCCATGCTTGTCTACGTGTGAGTAATGGATATTTGCAGAGTTGTTCGAGAACATTGACTAGTTCTATGAATGCGTTAACGTCTCCCTTCTTGGCATGGTCAATTAGCTCAACTATGCCTCTACGCATTTAGCCTGATGTAGGTAAGTGATTGAGAGTTATAAAGTTTGTATACATTGAAGCTACTGTGCCCATTGTTGATGAGTTCATAACTGCTATATCGCTCGCCGAGGAGCACGTCAGGAAGGTGATGAATGTGTCGTCAATAT
>JAMOMD010000054.1 GCA_027068725.1 Thermoproteales archaeon
CAGCTCAAAACCTGTCCTCTCTGCAAGCTTAGCGAAGTTATGTACAGTAATTTCTCTGTACTTGAATGCTAATCCGAGCTTTAGTCTAGCCAGCTCTAGGTAACAGGCCAGAAAGTAGCCAATCGCAAGGTTACTAAGCTTATTGAGCTCTACCCTAGATACGAGCTCCTCAATACTCTTGTAGTACCTTAGGAACTGTGATAGTCCTCTTGTAAGTCTTCTAGATAAAACCTCGTGAAGAGTATCAACACAACAAGCCTTCACTAGTGACACAAGCCTTCTCTCAGCATCAGATAGCGTCTCTTCGGAAAGTTCGACTATTGAGTCTACTGCATATGCTAGATGATTAAGCAATAATGCTCTAACACGCGATCGCCAACTATCGAAGTCTGGTAAGAAACTGTCAGCTACTATGAGCAGACCATCTTCTCGAAGAAGCTCGTGACACTTAGACAAGAGTTTCCACGTGTCTAGATAAGGCAAGGCGTTAAAGCATAGTATTGTATCAAATTTATGATAAGGTTCATACACTAAAACATCTTCATACATTACATCAACATTATCATACTCATTCAGTATCCTTCTAGCACAATTGGCTAATGCATATGATATACATAGATTAACTATCCTAAGTCTATGCACATGTGTACGAGGTACTAACTCAAGAATCAATCTAACATGATGACCAGGATCAACACTAATACTAAGCAAGTTATAGTTATTACAGGATTTTGAATTTTTTACAACATAGTATGTTGTTAATAGTATCTGTCTTGTGTACCCTGGACGTAGTGGTCCAAAAATAGCAAACAGTCTACTATCAATATTCTTTTCAAATAAATAATCTTGCACTTCCTCAATATAGTTTGCGAATAATTTATACATATGCTGTATGTATGCAGGAACCCTTGGTTCGCCTAAAAATGCAAGATACTCTGATGCTAATAGACTCAGGATAAAATTCTCCGAGCTCTCTGCAAGTTTTGATATATAATTCCTGTTAGGCACTGAATACGCAAACTCTCTTAGCAGGCACACGCACTGTCTCGCTTTCTCGGACGTCTCGATAATGTCAGGTATTAGCCATTCAATATTTTCAAATGGATCTCTACGAAACAGGAATATAGAATATTTGTGAGGCTCGCGTTCAATGTATACAATTTTTACTCGAGGAGTACGTTGCGTACGTAAATGCTTGAGAATCGTGTTTATAGCTCGCTCCTCTGTCCCGAGTAATAGAACATGACATGACGATAGACCATGCTGTACTTGCACTACTAGTTCCTCGAGCCTTCTGATAGCAGAACCTTCGTCAATTATCTCCAGATCAAGCACACTGTTCGCCATAGCGAACAATGGCCTATACTTCACCAGCACCAGACACGTGACATCCTCATCAAAGGCAGCGTAGATGTGTGCCCTGTCAGCAAGAAATGTAACAGATCCTCCAGCCTCAAGTAGGACTGGCCTATCTAAGGGTCCGCAGAGTAGTCTTCCTTTCAGGATAGTTATGTGTTCCCTTGTTCCTTCAGGATGTGCTTGAGCTACGTACGTGACTCCTCTACGAACATGCATTAGATATAGTTCAGTATTGACGCCACGCTTAAGCAACTGAACACACACGTCCTCTGCACACAGCTCCTGAAGAGGCTCAACAAGTTCACCAAAGGAAA
>JAMOMD010000055.1 GCA_027068725.1 Thermoproteales archaeon
GTACCAATCGTCGGATTAACCTTCCCAGCCTCAATCTCGGAAAGAGTTGACTTCGAAATACCAGCCATTCTAGCAAGCTCAGACAAGGTCAAACCTCTACGCTGCCTAATTGCAAGAATCTTCCTACCAATAGCTGTAGACAACGTACTACGACTAACCATGTTCTGTACTCCGAACCAGAGAAATTAAGCTTTGTTCCAAGTGCCGAACACGACTAGGAATATCGAGAGAGTATCACACATGCAGAGATAGCCCAGCGATTCGGTAGTGATATACTAAGATTTCACTCAGAATTTATCCTCCTCGATGTTTGTTAGAGGAGCAAGAAGGTTCGGTATATTCATTATACTGTAGCGCTTCTACTAGTGATAACAGTAGTACTGGGCCATATAATATGACGCGGGGTATAGGCAGTAGGATACTTGACTCATTAGAGTCACATTCCTAACTCTAGTTGTGACCTAGCACAGTAGCAGGGGCAACTTTAAGTTACATTGATAGTTTTTCTGACGAGGTGTTTGCTGTCCTGACCCAAGGATTTATAATGCTAAGTCGGCTAATTAGGGGATGCTCGTATCCGGCATTTTTCACAATTGATATACTTAAAGCAGACATGAGCCCAGAAGAAGTACGTGAGTAACACCCACACATACCACTTAAGAATAAGTCAGACTTTACCCTCGTTCGCTTTCTTGCCTTCTAGTTTTCGTCTTATTCGCCTAGTTGATGTCTTCCCGAGATGAGACAATGTTCTGCAGAGCTCAGCTCTAGACCTGTAAAGAGTACAGAGTTATGCGTCTAATTTGTCCCTAACTTTTAACCCTAGAGGCATAGCGGTAAGCCGGAGCGAGTAGAGAGACGGGGACCGTCCAAGTAAGTATCCAAACAATAAAAGCCCAGTTGAGAAAGCTTCGCAACATTGCAAAAAGCAGGGTTGCAATAAAGCACCACTGACAGAACCAATAATGGCCGCTAACAGATAACAAGTTAGTGCTGGGCTCTGTCTTACGTGTCACTACAGCAAGAATAGACGCTATCTGTATTAGGAATAAGATATCTGCACATACAACATTAAACCACATAACTTCCCAGTACGTTAACATCTGTTGCTGTAAAGATAACCCAGAGAGCAGGCAACACAGAAGCCATGCTACAGCTGATACAGACGCCGCCACCACAGCCCCCCACAACATTTCTCCTCGTCTCGTTCTTAGTGTACCGGTTCCAGCACCTATTAGGTATAGTATCCAGGTTAATTCGAATGTTATTGTTAGTATAATATTTTGCGGACACCAGTTCTGTATTACGAGTACGATGAGTGCAACTATGATTGATGTATGTACAGCTACCACAACCTCTGAAAATCTTGAAATAAAATCACCAAGATTATTAAAGAAGTTAAACAATCTCCTGCACACTAATCAATCTATACAGAACAGTTTTTAAGATGTTGCGTAATGTGTATGAGAGCAGTTGACTACGTTCGTGTTAGTACTGATGAGCAGTTTCTTTGTGTTGGGTATCAGAGGTTGATTATCGAAAATTTTGCTAGGTCTAGAGGGTCTAAGCTTGTTCAATTCTTTAAAGATGTTTGTGCTTCTAGTAGCGTTCCTGCGTCTAGATATGAGGGTTCCTGAAGATAATTGAGTATTGTAGGGCAAGCAAATCTAAATGTCATTATCGTTTAGTGTGATTAATAGAATTATTGGAGACTTTTCGATATTTTCGGTGTCGCATAAATCAGAGTTAGAGTACGGAATTTACACTAATACGAGTAAGCAGTTCCTAGTAATACGGATGTACTAGATAGCACTACGTGCAAATAGGACTAGCATATCAGAGATATAGATCCTGTGACTGTTGCAAAGGGTAACAAAGCTAGG
>JAMOMD010000056.1 GCA_027068725.1 Thermoproteales archaeon
TAGACTGGTCTACACAGCAAGTATCACAAGCCTCACCTACACTGTGCTAATAACACGTGAGGCAGCCATGCTATTTCTCAGAGTACTAGCTCTGACATTCCTGATAACGATAATCTACTTCCTGTATCACCTGCTCACAATTCTCGTAGCTGTCTAGTAGCAGACTTGCCTTACAAGAAACGCGCACAATAGGGCTATTAACTACCTAGCAAGCGCAAGGTGCAGAAGAGAGATGGCTACCACACTATCAAACGTTACTGCAGTAAATTCAAGTAGTGTATTTTCGCTATTCGAAAATACTATCAAGGAGATGGTACTAAGTACCGTGAAGACAATACCAAAAATTCTGATATCAGTATTTATTGTCGTCATAGCATTAGTATCAATAAAGTACATAAACAAGCTCATAACATTCATAATACAGCGCACAAAGTTTGAAGAGTTCCTCCACAAGTACACAGGTGCGAATATACCAATAACGAAAATTCTAATATTGGTAACAGATATAGGAATAGCACTCGTAGCAGTTGCAGGAATATTGAACGTTGTCGCACCAGACTTAATACCAGTATACAAGCAGGGACTAGACTACTTTGCGAGACTTGTCAGCGTTGTATTCTTATCATTAGTGTCAATACTTGGATTGAACACTATAATAAGCTTCATTAGATTAGAAGAGAAGATAAAGAGCTTTGTAGTACTTATCGTGTTTCTGCTGATATTTGCCTTCTTAGTAGATTTGACTGCCTTGTCAACTGCTGTTAAGGCAGCAATAGTCAATGGAATATCTGCAGGTGTTGGTGTAGCTATTGGAGCATTTGCTATCTGGTTCCTCTTTGGTGAGTACATTGAGCGTATTTTAGAGAGCAGAGAAAGGAGAGAGAAAGAGAAAAGTAGAACCTAGTTGCACTAGGTCATGCCTGTAGTTCATGAAGATAGAAGTTCATAAGAATACTATAGAGTTTGAAATAGAGTCCGAGGAGGATCTTTACGTACTTTATTTGCTGATAGATAAGGGAGACCTACTATATGGCTGGACTACTAGAGAATTCAAGACTAGAAAACATGAGAAAGGTGAGCGAAAGAAGATCTACATTGGTCTACGTGTCGAGACTCTTGAATATCATGCATTTCGAGGAAGCTTGAGAGTGCGCGGAGTCATAATTGAGGCACCTGAGTGGTTTGATGGCATAATAGGTAGTCACCACACGATGGAGCTAATTCGCGGCGTCAAGTATAGATTAGTGAAGAGTGAGAATTTTGATATTGTAACTCTTCAGAGAGTTTTAGACTTGTTTTCTAGAAGTCATGCACGTGCGCTAATAATATCTGTTGGAGATGAGGAGACTACTATTGCAAACTGTAGAGTTTTTGGAATTGAAGTAGTTACAAGCATAGTTAATAGACATGTCACAGGTAAAGCTGCTGAAGTCGATAGGAGTAAACAGTTTGAAAAGTATGCTGAAGATATAGTTCGTCAAGTAAAAGCACTTGTAAAGCCTAGTGATATTGATTACGTAGTTATTGCTGGTCCATCTAGAGTTCTTGATTATGTCAAAGAAATTCTTGTTGAAGGCCTGAAAAGTCTTGGTAAGCCAATTAAAGTTGTGCAGCTTTCTGAGGGTGGACTTGCAGGAATATACGAGCTTCAGACGTACGCAAGTGATGCTCTTGCAGATATTCTCCGTCTACACGAGCTGAAGCTTGTAGATGAGATATTTGATAGATTGGCGAGAGGGAGAGGTGACGTTGCTATTGGTATAGACGAAGTGAAGAAGGCGCTAGAGCAGGGAGCTGTTCAGCATCTACTGATAATAGATGAGCTGTACAAGGAGCTTGGTCCAGAGATCAAGGAGCTTGTTAACACACTTGTAAGGACTGGTGCTGGTCTTGTTATTGTGCCATCATTCACTAACGCTGCTGACAAGCTTAGAGGACTTGGTGGAATTGCTGCACTACTAAGATACGAGCTGTTTAGAGAGGAGTAGTTGACGAAGCTGCCATGTGATAAATTATAACTCTAGCTAGTCAACGTGGTCAGGATGTGGTTCTCGTTTCCTAATGTTAGACCGAGAAGGCTTAGACAGAGTGAGCTAATACGTAATCTTGTTGCTGAGACGAGACTTACCGTAGATTGTCTAGTCATGCCAATCTTCGTGAAGGAGGGTATTGATAGACCTGAAGAGATCGAGAGTATGCCAGGCCAGTACAGGTGGCCATTAAATGATTATCTCGTGAAGTTTGTAGAAAAGCTTCGTGATAAGGGAATAAGAAATGTCATACTGTTCGGCATACCAAAGCATAAAGATTCTATTGGTAGTGAGGCATTTTCAAAAGAGGGTGTTGTTCAGCGTGCGCTAAGACTTCTGAGAGAAACTTTCGGAAAATCTATACTTCTCATAGCTGATCTCTGTCTCTGTCAGTACACAGACCATGGTCACTGTGGAATAGTCAGAGAGAGACGTGGTGAGGTCGTGATTGATAATGACGAGACACTGCGAGTATATGCTAAGATAGCAGTATCACAAGCTGAGGCAGGAGCAGATATTGTTGCCCCGTCAGGAATGATGGATGGTCAGGTGCGTGCTATACGACAAGCACTTGATGAGGCTGGGTTCGAGAATGTGCTAATAATGAGCTACAGTGTCAAGTACGCGAGCGCGTTCTACGGACCTTTCAGGACTGCTGCCTATAGCGCACCAAAGTTTGGTGATAGAAGAACATACCAGATGGACTACAGGAATGCTCACGAGGCACTGAAGGAAGTGATGCTAGATCTTGAGGAAGGAGCAGACATAGTCATGGTCAAGCCTGCGTTAGCATACCTTGATGTTATTAGACTAGTGAAGGAGCACTTCCCGTACGTTCCACTAGCTGCGTATAACGTGTCAGGAGAGTACTCGATGATAAAGGCTGCTGCTGCACGTGGCTGGCTTGACGAGAAGAGCATTGTTCTCGAGGTTCTTACAGCAATAAAGAGGGCAGGTGCCGATATCATAATAACGTACTTTGCTGAGACCGTAGCTGACCTCATTCAGGACTGAGGAACACTTTTAACATTACTAGAGGCTAGTCGCCAATAATGAGAGAAAGCGTACTCACATTCCTAGCTGGGATACTTCTTGCACTACTTCTCTCGCTATCTCTCGCCTATACCCCAACATTACAGGCACTACATCTATCACTTGAGAACGCATCCATTATTCATGCTAGAGCACTGACCATACATGCACTAGCAGTTTCAGGACAGGGAGGCGAGGTACTGAACATAACTGTCATCATGCTCCACCCTGGAGACGGCAATGTCTACGTTGCCACAATGCCGCTTCCCACAGGCTCATCAGGAGAGATGTTCATGACTTCATCACAGCTAGCCTTCTACATTGCAGCAATGTTAGCACACAAGAATCCGCTCAACTACTCGTTCCTGATAAAAGTCAGAGGAAACGTACTCGAGATAGGTGGCCCATCTGCAAGCGCGTACATTGCAACCGCAATGTATGCACTACTCACCAACAGAACACTC
>JAMOMD010000057.1 GCA_027068725.1 Thermoproteales archaeon
AGGCAGGGAAATACCAATGAAAGTACTAACATACATACCAGACGAGGAAAAACTAATCATCTACGAGGTCAAAATAAGACCAGACGCCCTACCCGAGGAAATAGTTGCGTTACTACACGAGTTGCTTCCCTTCGAAGAAATGACAGTGTGCATAGACCCAATGCTCGCATCCGAGCTACAGCACGAGGCAATGAGGCTCTTTGACAAGATTTCAATAACTCGAACAGTGCTGAAGGTTCCACGTACCCTACTTGAGTCTTTGCCCGATGTTGAGGGGAATGTTATTTTATCTTCCTGAGTGTTCTATTTCGTGTACACGAGTAGCATAGTCTCGACAAAGGAGAGGCTACTAAGCATAATAGATAAGCTACGTCCAGAACAGGCAGATGTCATAAAGCAGGTAGTGTCAGCCGTGAAGAACAACAAAAAATACATCTGCATTAATGCACCAACAGGATTTGGCAAGACACTCCTAGGCATAAGCACAGCACTCTACCTACTACTCAGGGGCTGCATACCATTAATCTTCGTCAGGACAAGAAGCCAATTATCAGCATACGTTAGGGACTGCGTAAAGTTCATGCATGCTCTACCAAGCATAAAACTATGCAAGGCAGAGGTATGTCCAATATATAGAGCAGACAGCCTACTAATACCCTGTGGACGCTGTACCCTACTCAAAGAAATTACACAAGACCCATCAACAGTAACGCTCTATGACGCACTTGTCAAACTAGTCGAGAAAAAGGGAATACACGACCCCTACATCCTTGCCGAACTACTGAAAAAAGACAAGACTGTTTGCCCCTACTTCTTCTTTAGGCTACTACACAGGGTAAGTGACCTCCACATACACGTCTGTACCTATCCCTACCTAGCAAAGCTCTGGGGACTACTATACGATGAGCTACGAAACGAGTATGGAGAAGACGTTAAACCATGCGCAATCGTTGACGAGGCTCACAACCTTGAGGACAGCATGTTTCTGACCTATGCAACGATAACAGAGAGAACACTCACGAAGGCGCTGAGAGAATGTGAGAAAATTGTTACGCAGTATAATGATGAGCTTGCGGAGCTTGTGAAGCTGATAATAGAGGCTGTCCTCGGCTACTATGCACTGTGCAAGAAGCAGAAGCTTCCTGACGAGAAGGTGCTTGACCCAACACCACTAGTCTCCGCGATAGAGAAGGTGGACAGCATAGACACTGTCCTGATGGCTGTTGACACTGCCGCAGACATAGTTATACGACACTACAAGAACGTTGTCACAGCCCACGGCAAGCTAGAGACAACCGTAGAACTAACAAACCTGTCCGACTTCCTACACGCACTATTCGACGCCGAGGAAGAGGTCGCACTAGTATGGTCAGGACAGGGACTAGACGTACGTAGCCTAGACCTAGACATGAGGCGACTCTTCGAGGACTTCCAACACGTAGTCCTAATGTCAGGCACATTACCACCAAAAGACTATGTCGCAAAAGCATGGAGACTAGGCAAAAAACTGCACTACATCGACCTAAGCACAAGAAAATTCGGCAAAATAAGGAAACTAGTCGACACAACAGTCACATCAAGATACGTCGAGAGAAGCCCCGAAATGATGAGAGCATACGCAGACAAAATAGCAAGAATTTTCCAACAGGCAAAAAGGCATGTCCTATCCGTAGCACCAAGCTACGAGCTGGCACACACTTTCGCTAACCTAATACAGGCAGAGCATCCTGACATTGGTGAGAAGATGATTATTGAGGAAGAAGACATGAAGTTCGGCGAAGTAGAAGAAGAAGTCCAAAAAGAGCCAAAGCTACTAATAATGGCAGTTGCCGGAGGCAAACTCTGCGAAGGAGTAGAATTCACCAAGAACGGCAGATCACTACTAAGCGACATAGTTATCGCCGGCATACCATATAGCCCACCCACCAGCTACAACAAGATACTTGAGGCAAGAGTCGCAAAGAAGAGTGGACTAGACCCAAAATACATCAGGAACGTCAAAGCATGGATACTCGTCAGACAGGCACTAGGCAGAGGCGTAAGAAACCCCGAAGACAAATGCAACTGGTGGCTACTAGACTACAGATTCCTAGAAGACTTCTGGAAAGAAAAACTACTACACAACGACTACGAGACAATCAACGTCTAACACGCGACACAACATACCTATACACCTCAAGACCATAACGCAATATCCTACGCCACTCACGATCAATCTCCCACAACACATAACTGCTAATTCCCCTTCCATTGCTCAGGAAAGCAAGAGCAGACACAGCATACGGAACATTCCTAACATCAAGATCATAAGACAGGTCCATTAGACAGTACCTAGCTTCCCAGTACAGCTCCTCTGCCCTAGAAAGGTCTAGTCTAGCAAGGGCACTATATGCCTCATAGATAAGTTTACTGCACCTATCAATGTCGGAAAATACCTGACAGAGATACCAATCGAATATATAGTGCATCGCCTTTCTATACGCACAGTCTACATAGCCCGCGCGCTTAAGAACAACAAGAGCACAGTACTCTGCCTCAGTCTCGTTAGGATCATTCAGGGCATTGTGACATAGCTCGTGGAAAATGGTCTCCAACAGGTCACACTTTGCGCCGGGTCTATTGAGTAGTCTAGGGTTGATGTAGATTACTGTGCACAGTGGTCTGTGGTAACCATTATAGTAGCCGAAGACTGTCCAACCCTCGCTAACGTAGGGGATGTTCTTGAAGTAGATTATTACCTGTGGTGCTCCGGGTCCTAGGTATAGTGGTTGCTTTGTTATTCCGATGTAGGAGCATTGGAATAGTGCTAGTAGTGTAAGTACTATGTGCAGCATCTAGTTTCTTGAAGGATCAAGTTTTAAAGACTTTTCACGACAGAACCTTGATGAGCCTAGAACCAACATGCTACATCTGTGGCAGAAAAATTCAGCTAAACATTGGGAAACTGACAAAGAGTGGACTTATATTGTTCAGACTGCCAAAAGACAGCAACATAATGATTTACAGACCAGGAGTAGAAATCGCACTCCTATGCCAAGACTGCCAGAAGCTCGTTGAGGACGCTGTAATGGACGTTGTTCGAGAAATTGCTGAACAAGCAAGACAGAGATGGGACTGGATAGACATAGTGTACTACCCCGGAGAACTGAGGATCGAGAAGGCAGGCACAGTCAATGGCAACCTAAGGATAGTCTACTCTGACGAGCAGGGAAAGAGCACAGACACCTTCGCCTCAATAAAAGCACTCTTCAGAGTCTTCAACATAGACACAGCACTGAGAGCAGTCACCAAGCCCCCAATACGAGTAGAAATCTACAAGAGAGTAAAGGTCAGAGAAGCAATAAACAGCGAGACAGGGCTAGACGAGCAGATGACAGACAACATCGGCATCGGCATCCTCACCGACGACGGTAGAACCCTCTACATCCTCTCCTACGACGTTGTCCTAGACAAAGCCAGGGAGAAGGCACAGCAACACCACGAGACTCAGCGC
>JAMOMD010000058.1 GCA_027068725.1 Thermoproteales archaeon
ACTAGACATTTATAATCAGTGTCCCTACACTACAAACCAGTGATCTAGGTAGAATGATGTGAGGGTCCGGCACTGACTAAGATGATGATCAATCCCGATTCTGAACAAGAGAACCGAAATAATTTGTACTGAATTGGATATGAGAATTTGAAGAAAGATTAGAAGGGAGAGACTTAGGTTAGGACATTCTGATGGGAATTACTGTTTGAAAGATTTTGTTTTTAAATTGTCTTAGATGTACTTCAGTATTGCGTACAGTGTTATTGCGAGTACTATCAGCGATACTATCAGTATCCTAGTATCCTTCTTTATTGCATATGCTACACATATTCCAATTATTGATACTATCACGCCAACGACGAAGATCAGTACTCCAATCATTGCTATCATGTCGGAATGGTTAATGTGGTCGAAGATCCATAGGTACGAGCCTAGTCTAATAGTCACGTGCAGCTTCTCAGACACCTTCTGCCAGAATACTGATGGCTTGTACTTCCAGTAGTTCTCCATCATTGACATTGGCACGAATGGTGGTATCACACCTGTCACGTACAGTACTAGTCCTATTATCAGGAACACTATGCCTGCTATTGATATTATCTCAAACGTTCTTGCACATATCTTGCTTGCTGCATCTACCTGTATCTGTTCCTGTTGTTCAGTCTTCTTGCGGGCTACCATGGTCTCACCCCTATATGTATCCTAGTCCGTGTAATCCTCTGTAGATGTCCATTATTGCTGCGAACAGCATTATTGCTAAGAATATGTATCTCACAACTTTTGGCCTTGCCTTGACTGTGAGCCATGCACCTAGTCTAGAGCCAAAGAACATTCCGACTACTGCGGGTATCATTATGAGTGGCAGTATTGCACCATCTGCAAGGTAGACACATGCTGCTGGTGTTGTAGTTAGTGCGATAATTAGCATGCTTGTCGATGTTGCGACCTTTATTGGTGCTCCCATTATGAGGTTCAGCACAGGCACGTTAGCCCATCCTGCGCCTAGGCCGAACATTCCTGCAATGAAGCCGACGCCTGCAAATGCTAGAAGTGCAAGTCCTGTTCTTGTGACTTTGTACTCGACTACTCTACCAAGTGCGGGCTCGTAGTATGCGCCTGTCAGATTGAATATCTTGGCTATCTTGTCCATCTCCTTAACTTCAGGAAACTCGACCCTCTTCGAGGTTACCATTATTGCAAATATGAACAGTAGCAGTATGCCCAGCGCCATCTGTATGTAGTACTTGCCCTGTGGAAACGCCTTCACTACCCATATGCCAACCTTAGCTCCCGCAATTGCGGCAGCACCAGCCACAGTAGCTGCTAGTAGACCAATTCTCAGTGATGCTAGTCCAGCACGCAGGAACTTTGGTACTGATACTAGCGCGTTGACCTGTGCCATTACTAGACCTGCACCTCTCACGAAGGTTATGCTGAATGGGTAGAATGCTGATACTACTGGCACGAAAATTACTCCACCTCCAACACCTGCGACTGGTGCCAGTATTCCAATGGCAAACGTCAGGAAGAACAAGCTCACGGACCAGAACTCGACTGGTAGCTTAACGTGAAAGTAAGTTCCTGCTGCTGCAATTATCAGGACTACGAACAGCATTGCTAGCGATATGGCGATTAGGCCATAGACTCCCTTCTCTCCTGCCATACGAGATCTCAAGGTGACTCGTACAGTTAGTACCTCTAAATAGTGTACCCTTAATGCAACGGAGACACTCTTACTCTATATATAGCACAAACTCTACATAACTCATGTTGGAGAAAAGTGTCCTAAGAATACGTTAGTAGACCTCTATAGATCAGCACGTGGAATCGTCATCATTCTTCAGTGTGAATACGTCTCATCACAGGAAAGAACACTTGCACAATAGCTACCTGAGACACCTTTCACCACATTTTTAACACCTATGCAGGACGCACAAGGTTTTTAGATTTGTCTAAAACAGAGACATGCATGCAAGCAGGCTGGGGAGGCGGCTGGGGTAGAGGAAGAGGCGGCGGAGGTGGAGGAGGATGGGGAAGAGGTGGAGGATGGGGCGGTGGATGGGGTGGCGGTGGTGGCTGGGGACGTGGAGGAGGATGGGGCTGGGGTGCAATGCCTCAGTTCCCTCCTGTCCCGCCTCCACCGCCAGGCGCATATAGAGTAGTTGCATCGATAGAGTTCGATAATGGTCTCAACAGCATAATTAGTCCAAGATTTGGAAGATCGCCATACTTTGCCGTGGTTGACGTGGTTAATGGCAAGGTAGCGAACTACGTAGCTGTACAGAACCCATGCATAAACCTGCCACATGGAGCTGGCGTGGCTGTTGCACAGTGGATACTATCCATAGGTGCTAGACACGTCATAGGCGCGCACTTTGGACCAAACGTCATGGCTGTGCTACAGCAAGCTGGCATTAACCTATGCACAGTTCCCCCAGGTACAAGACTAGAAGATGCACTCAGGATCTGCAGAATAGTCTAACCTTCTCCTGACGGCTGGAGGTGACGAACATGAAGGAGATAGTCATAGCAAGCGGAAAGGGAGGAACAGGAAAGACGTTCTTATCCTCAAACCTCCTGTACTACATATCTGAGATATGTGGAAGACCTAGCATTGGTGTTGATGCAGATGCAGAAGCTCCCGACCTTGCTCTTGCTCTCGGTGACTATGTAGAAGTGTACTCTCGCGAAGAAGTACAGGAATCGCGAAAGGCCGTGATAAACTATGACACGTGTAGTAGATGCCTAACATGTGCAGAAGTGTGCAGATTCAACGCAATAGTAGTCGAAGACAGCGAGCCCAAGATAATTGAAGAGTACTGCGAGGGATGCGGTGCCTGTAGCATAGTCTGCACAACTGGCTCAATAACGTACAAGATCACGAGAACAGGATGGATTATCTATGGAAAGACACGTCACGGACCTGAAGTAGTCACGGCAGACCTAGCAGTATCAGGAAGAAACACGGGACACCTCGTGTATGAGGCAAGAGAGAGAGCAAAGAACCTGAAGAAAGAGCTAGAGTACATTATAGTTGATGCAGCACCAGGCATAGGATGTCCAGTAATCTCAAGCATAGTTGGTGCAAACCTGTTAATAATATGTGTAGAACCTACCCCACAGTCATATCAGGGATGTCTCAGACTTATTGATCTAGCAACCAAAGTTGGCATAAAGTACCTCGTAATAATAAACAAACATAACCTAAACCCAGAATTTGCACAAAATATAGAAAAAGAACTTGGAAACTCTGTAATAGGAAAGATACCATACTCAGACATTGTTGTGAAGAGCTACGTTGAGATGGTGCCAGTCCTAAAGGTAGATAATACAGAATTCTCAAAGAACATACAGATGATATTTGAACAAATACTAGCTAAGGTGTAAACATGACTAACATAATAGCAGTAGCAGGAGGTAAAGGCGGTGTAGGAAAGACACTAATAGCAACTAATATAGCAGTCTTACT
>JAMOMD010000059.1 GCA_027068725.1 Thermoproteales archaeon
AATAGTCTCTTCAATCTCACCGTTCTCCAGAGTCTGCTCTTCTGTCTGCTCCTCCTGTGGAGCTGCTTCCTCTAGAACTTTCTCAAGCTCTTGTGCTGCTTCTTCACTAGCTCTTATCTCAGCAACCTCTGCAAGGGTTGGTCCCTCGCCACCAGTTGTGCCAAGTATTGCACGCTTTAGAGCAGATACGTCAAATCCAGCCTTCTCTAGCTTCAGAATCTTCTCGCGTACTCTAGCTCTAAGCTGCTCAATTATCTCTGGCTCCTTCCTGAACTTCTCGACAAACTCCTTCAATCTCCTGAATGCGTCCTCGTAGGTCGTTGCTAGGACCATTAGCTGTCTCTCAGGAGATACGTACCTCTTCAGCAGTCCAAGTTCTTCAAGCTCTGCAAGTGCCTCCTCTATTGTCCTATCAAAGACTATGCAGTACATTGCGACTATTCTCTTTGCCTGTGGTGTAATGTCCATCTCCATCATCTCCTTGTACAACTTTGACACCTTCTCAGTGAGCTGGACAACCTCGTCGAAGGATGCGTCAGTCCTTATCCTACCATCCTTCAGCTGCTCGACCCTGTGACCAAGTAGCTCAAGTGTCCTGTACACCACGTCGAGAGGTATAGCTGCCTCAAGTCTCGCGGACTCGAGAATCATGTGCTGATCATACGTTGCTAATCCACGCTCTCTCCTGTACATGTCACGAATAGTCTTAGCAAGTTTCCTGAGTTCAGAAATTGCAAGATTTACCTCGCAGGGATCTCCAACAAGGATAATCTCAACGTTTGTTCCTGTCCTAGTCCTAGCATACATCTGAAAGACCTTGACCTTCTTTGATGCAAGATCAAGAAATCGAACTACCTCCTCGTTACTTCCAAACGTGAATTTCAGACTCTTGTAGTAGTACTTGCGGCGTGCCATGCGTATCGCATTAATCGACTAGAGGTACCTTGCGTTTAATAACCATTCCACATGATGGGCACTGCAGCTTATCGCTTCTTCTCCTGAGCTCAACTCTACATCTTGGGCACAGGGCATATATGACGCCGAGGTTCTGTGCCTTTATGCTTATCAGGTAGGGCGGTCCCCACGTCGATATTATTCTTGCACGCACAACATCGCCAATGCCTACTATGTCCTTCATGCTTGCTGGTCCATTACTTGCCTGAGATATGTGCAGTAGTCCAGTGCAGTGATGTTTAAGCGGCACAATGGTGCCATTCTCGTGTACTGCAAGTATCTTCACAATTGCGACCTTCTCGTTCACTATGCTCACGACCTTTCCATAGACGATGTCTCCCTGCCTTGGTAGAAGCTTGTTTCTTATTGGCTCAACCTTTATGTCATGCGCCTTAACGTCTTTCACGACTCTGCCAAGTACCAGTGCTCTAACATAGCCATCAGCGTCAGCATACGCGTACTGTCCTGGCACGAACTCCTCTATCACGCACAGCTCCTCTCCAGGTACAACAATGTCGCTCATCTAGCACTGTGTCCTAGACCATGCCTAATATAAACCCTACCTGACTATCAAGATCTTGGAGGCACTTTTAAAAAGTCCTCACCTGACCGAGAACTAGCCAAGCATGATCAACTGGATAAAGTCAAGCCATCCTAGGAAGCAGAGGAAGGCCTACTTCAATGCGCCGCTGCACAAGAGGCACAAGTTCATGACTGCGCCACTGTCTAAGGAGCTGCAGAAGCAGCTAGGAATCAAGAGGCTCCCAGTCAGGAAGGGAGACACCGTGCTCATAGTTAGGGGCGACTTCAAGGGCGTGAAGGGCAAGGTCGTGAAGGTTGACTTGAAGAGAGTTAGAATATATGTCGAGGGTGCTACAATCAGAAAAGCATCAGGAGAGCCAGTCTACTACCCAATACACCCATCCAAGGTAGTCATAGTTGAGCTTGACCTATCCGACCCCAAGAGACGCGAGATGATTGAGAGAATCAAGAAGGCACGTGAGGAGTTCCTGAAGAAGTTACAGGAGAAGAAGCAGAAGGCACGTGAAGTAATAGTCATTGGAGGAGAGCAGAAGTCACAATCATCGTAGTCCTGCCTCGTACTCTCTCCTTTTCCTAAGGTACTCGTCAAGATCGTAGATCTTTCTAGCAGGACATCCAGCAACGACTGATCTAGGAGGAACATCCCTTGTAACTACTGCACCAGCAGCAACAACAGCCTCTTCTCCAATTTCGACTCCGGGAAGAATTACCGCACGTGCCCCTATTACAGCTCCTTTCCTGATGACGGTCTCGACAAGTCTTCTGCTTGGAGGATACTTGTCATTTGTGAATGTCACGCATGGGCCAATGAACACGTTGTCTTCTATCCTGACTTTTCTAGGAATGTACACGTTTGACTGAATTGAGACGTTCTGCCCAATCTGGACGTCTCCCTCAATTACTGTTCCTGTTCCAATTCTTGTTCCATCTCCAACTATGGTATCTTCTCTAATCATGACGTTGTGCCCAATCTCGACTCGTGATCCAATGATCACGTTCTCGTAGATTATGCACCCCGTCCTGATGATTGTGTATGAGCCTACTCTTGAGCCACTACTTGCCTTATCGAGAAGCTCCTCAAACGTTGTGACTTGTGGCGAGGTCTTGGCTAGCTCAAGTACCTTGTTTCTTGTTGGCATTCCAATTACCGTGTTGCTCATTACGATGACGTTCTCCTCGAGCACGGATGGGCCAAGTATGGTGATGTTGAGTCCTAGGAACTGTGTTCTTACCTGTGCTCGTGGTGAGATGTATCTTGCCTGTGTGATCATTGTGATAACCTCGTGTTACATAGTCTTGAATTAGGTTATGGTGAAGCTTCGACATAGACAGCTTCAGGAGATAATAGCTAGACTGCACATTCCTGATACTCGCGTCATCGTTGGGCCAAAGCTTGGTGAGGATGCTGCTGTGGTTGATGTTCAGGGACTGAAGTACCTCATAACGCATACTGATCCAATAACAGGAGCATGCGAGTACTTGGGATGGCTCAGCATTGTCGTGCCGTCGAACGATGTTGCAGTTCAGGGTGGTGCACCAAGATGGTGTGAGGTTGCGCTTCTTCTTCCTGAGAAGTTTCCTGACGAGGAGCTCAGGAAGATTGTTGATCAGATGCGTGAGGCATGTATGGAGATTGGGGTCTCAGTAATTGGTGGACATACTGAGTATGCTCCAGGTCTCTCCATGCCTATCAGCGTGGTCACGTGTATGGGCGTGTCTGATCGCTATGTTACTACGTCAGGAGCAAGGCCGGGAGACTACGTGGTACTAGCAAAGACTCCTGCGCTAGAGGCTGCGCTGGTAGTAGCTTCCGACTTCAGGAGTGAGCTTGAGAAGCGTGGCGTATCTAACAAGATTATTGAGCGTGTACTTGAGTCTAGGAAAGAGATCTGCCTAGTCAGAGAGGCACTTGCAGTACGTGATCTGGTAACATCAATGCACGATCCCACGGAAGGTGGAGTCC
>JAMOMD010000060.1 GCA_027068725.1 Thermoproteales archaeon
ACGAACTGCGTGAAATAACTGTATGTACTTACCATACTGCAGTTAAGAGAATAGATGAGTTGCGTGATTATTTTGATCTTATAATAGCCGATGAGTGTCTTCTAAAAGGGACAGTTGTCATTTTGGAGGATGGTGGTTTTAAAGATATTGAGAATGTTGAAAATAATGATAGAGTTCTGGCAGGTGGTAGTGTATCTAATGTTGATCTATATAGGAAAGTTGTTGATAAGATCTGTGTACTCTATACAGACTTTGGTCCTATCAGAACAACATTAACACATCCTCACATTATTGCTAGACTAGAAAATGGAAAAGTTAAGCTAAGTGTAAAACAGGCCAGAGATGTTAAGTTAGGAGACTACCTGTTAGTACCACGTTCGCTACCTCACACGTGCAAATATACCATACCTGAAGATGTTGTCACATTACTTGCGTACTTGTCCTGTCTTGGAGAAGAGCAAGATCACGTAATAGTGCTAGAGCGCGATAGAGAACTTGCACAGTTACTGTCTCGTCTAAACATTGACTACACGCTCTTTGGTAGTAGTATTCTTGTAGAAAAGAGAAGTATTCTGAATCTACTGGGTTCTTTAGGAATTCCAGTATCGGATTGCTGCAAAATTGCTGGAGATGTGCCTAGCTTCGTATCGTATCTCGATGTCCATGGTATTTGGACATTCTTGTGCAAGTGTGCTAAGCTCATTGGACAGGAACGTGATGGTCTTGTAGAGCTAGTTCATAGGAATGAAAGACTAGTTAAGAAGTTGCAGCTACTCTTCCTGAAGTTTAGTATATTCTCTGCCTTTGATTGTGTTGGAGACTATTGCAGGCTTGTCCTTGGTAGAGATGTCTTGCATAAGTTGCGAGATGGCAACCTTATCATGACAGTTCCTGATGGGGGTGCAGGACTTGTATCGTTGAATGGTTTTGATTTTATTCTTGTTCCTGTTAGGAGAGTTGAAGTATTGAGAGGTGTGTTTGAGGTATATGATTTCACTACTGATACTCATTTATTTGTTGCTGATGGGTATTTAACTCATAATTGTCATCACGTTCCTGCTGAGACTTTTAAGGAAGTTATGTTGAACATGTCTGCTCCTTACAGAATGGCTCTTTCTGCTACTGTTGAGAGAAGTGATGGAAATGAGCATTTGATATATCTTGCATGTGGTGAGCTTGTGTATAGGATAACATATAGAGAACTTATTCGATATGGTCTTGTTGTTCCTGTGAGGCATTATAGAATATATGTTGATTTGACAGAGGAAGAGCGTGAAGAATATGAGAGGGCTAAGAATGTTCTTCAGTTGAAGTCTATTGCAGGTAAGGCAAGTGCTAAGATAGATGTTGCATGTAAGATTGCATTGTTCGAGTATGAGCTTGGTAGTAAGATTCTCATATTTACACAGTATGTTAATCAGGCAGAAGAGATCTACAAGAAGCTTCGTGAGCATGTTCGTCAGGTAGCCTTAATAACAGGAGAGACTCGTGATAGAGATCTAATTCTGAAGCAGTTCGCTAAGGGTAATGTCAAGATCCTTGTTGCTACTACAGTACTGGACGAGGGTGTCGATGTTCCTGATGCTGATGTTGCAATAATAGTGTCAGGTACTGGAAGTTCTCGTCAGATGATTCAGAGAATTGGACGTGTTGTACGTGCAGTTCCAGGAAAGACTGAGGCACGCGTCTACGAGATAGTTGCGAGAAGGACAATAGAGGAGGCTCTTAGTGAGAACAGACATCCGAAGGAGGAAATTGAGGAAGTTGAATGTGTCAAAGTCCTGGCTAAGGACCTTGATAGACTTCTGCGCAGAGTCAAGAATAGGCTTGCCATGTCTTCAGGAAGGGTTTCTACGTAATTGGCTTATATATCCTGTAGACAGGGTATAAATGAGAAATCATGAAGATTGTAGAAGAGCTACTCAACATAGTACTAGCACTATTGCTCTCGTTAGCTTGTTGTAAAATTGTGCTAGCAATTATTGGAATACCAATACTACATCTACCACTACCATGATGAGATACATAACTACAGTAATACTGTACATACTTCTAACACTGTGCATGATAGCGATAGCGAACTTCATAAAACATATACTATACCTACTGTGATTATGATTAGGAAATTCGATTCTATACCTGTGTCTGATGCTGTAGTCACGATGATAGTCATTGCGGTATGTGTAGCAATAATCTTAGCATTATCAGGAATATTTACGAGAGGATTTACGCATTCAGGAACTTGTTATTATATTGTTCTGAAGAATGTTACAAAAATAATTATTTACCTGAGGTGTAGCTAAATGCTGACCTACGTTGCCACAATATTACTAGTGATTCTTCTTGTGATTCTTGCAGTACTTGTAGTAAAATTACACTATGCTATACCTGAATCATCTATTAGGAATAGCATTAGTGCAGCAGTGTGTAAGTTAGTTGCTGAATGTCCTGATGCTAGATGTGTGAGAGAGATTTTGAATAAGGTCGTATTTGAAGGGTATTGTAGTGGTGTTGTAAGTTCTGTAAAGTGTGTACAGGATCTATGTAGGATAGATGTGAGACTTATCTGTCGAGGCATTGAAGAAAGTTTTAGTTTTGCATGTAGGATAGGTGTTGCTAGATGATGTGTTCTAGACCAGGCTGATTAGAGTGATGTAGAACCAGGGTTCTGACACGTTTTTACTCGCGCTGGTCTATTGGCACGTACTTGAGTCCTATGGGACCGACGTACTTCTCTAATGGTCTTATCAGTTTGTTATGTTTCCAGTATTCGAGGACGTGTGCTACCCATCCAACTATTCTAGATATTGCAAATATTGCAGGATTGTAGTCAGGTGGTATATCGAGCAAGTATAGTAGAACACCTGCGTATAAGTCTACGTTTGGTCCTATTCCTTTGCTTCCTAGGTATTTCGCAACTGCTTCCTCAAGTCTTACGGCAGTATTGAATAGCCTCAGGTAATGTCCACCCTTCTTCTTTGCTAGCTTCTCTGCTACTCTTCTAAGTATTGCAACTCTTGGATCACGTGCCTGTCCTTTGTAGACTCTGTGTCCAAATCCCATGATCTTCTCTTTCTTACGTATCTTCTCCTGAACGTAGTCCTCAACTCTGCTCTCGTCACCAATCTCTAGCAGCATCCTGACGACCTCTCTATTCGCACCTCCGTGAAGTGGTCCTTTGAGACTTGAGAGAGCTGCAATTATTGCTGAGCCAAGGTCTGTCAGTGTTGACGCTACTGTTATTGCTGTGAATGTCGAGTTTGCGAGACTATGGTCAGCATATATTATGAATATGGACTTCACTGCCTCGTACTCTACCTCGTCAGGTGGTCTGCCCATCATCATGTAGAAGAAGTTTGCAGGATGATCAAGCTCTGGTCTTGGGAGAACAACGTCAAGTCCTCTGCTTAGTCTATAGAAGTATGCTAGAACAACTGGAAGTTTTGCTATGAGGTCTA
>JAMOMD010000061.1 GCA_027068725.1 Thermoproteales archaeon
ATCAGGAGGAACCTTCTCGATCTCACTTATTGTTCTTTCGATTTCCTTTATCTCACTCTCGACCTGCTGCTTTAACATTAGCACATTCTGCAGCTGTGCTTGCAGTGTCTGTAGTTTCTCAATCTCTGCCTGAAGTGATGGTGGTATTGTGGTACTCATGCTAACTGCAGTGTCTATGCATGTATTATATACATTAACTTATGTTGAAGTTTCGAATAACTGAAATGTCTTAACACAAAGGTACATACACTTGAGAAGACCATTACATACGCTCCTCAGGCTAGTTATGTCACTCGCATAGCCTGTCACCTGTAGCACATTATTAGAAGGCTCGCCAATCTTGACGTATCCTCTGTGGAATCTCATCTCCTCTTCAAGTGGTTTTAGTACACGCTTGATCTTTGCTAGAAGTTCAGTATCTTCAGATTCGATAAGTATCTCAATCCTGTTCGGATGCTGTGCATCAGCAATCGTTCCCATCTTCATCTATTCAGTCCCCGTGTAGGTTCATCACTTACGCTGCTCAACGACTATGAGCTTTGTTAACTTATCTGCAAGAAGCTGAGCAATCCTCTTCCTTGCCTCGTATGTTTCCGAGCCTATGTGTGGTGTTATTATCACTCTTGGATGACGCACAAGCTCTAGCTCCCACTCCTCCTTAGGTGGCTCATTCTCAAGAACATCAAGTGCAGCAACGCTGACCTTCCCTGAGTTGAGCGCTTCGAGAAGTGCCTTTGTGTCAACTATCTCGCCTCTGCTCGTATTTATGAATATGACACCGTCCTTCATGAGAGAGAACTCTCTTCTGCCAATCATGTGGTACGTCTGTGGTGTCAGAGGAACATGCAGTGACACTATGTCACACTTTGGCAATAGCTCATCTAGAGAACTTGCAAGCTCAACACCAAGCTTCTGTGCTCGCTCACGTACATCAGCTATGTCGTAGGCTATGACTCTCATACCGATGACTTTTGCTATCTCTGCTACTCGACTACCTATTCGACCAAGGCCAATTATTCCAAGAGTCTTGCCCTGAAGCTCAAATCCTATGTACTTGCCCTTTGGCCACTGTCCCTCCTTGACTAGCCTATCGTAGAGCGTTATGTATCTTGCAGCTGCTATCATGAACCCTATCGTGAGCTCAGCAACTGACTCAGTTGGTCCTTCAGGAGTGTTCACGACCTCTATTCCCTTTGAGCGAGCATAATTTACGTCGATATTGTCGAGGCCTACTCCTGCACGTGCTATAACTTTGAGATTTTTACCTGCGTCTATTACCTCTCTCGTGACTTTTGTCCTGCTTCTGACTATTAGCACATCGTACTGTCCAACTATCTGCAGAAGCTCATCACGTGATATTCCGGGCCTATAATCGACGTGGAATCCTCTTGCAGTTAGTTCTGATATTAAATCCTCATCTACTGTGTCTGTGATAAGTATTCTCAACATTAGGCGACTACTCAGTCTCAAAGTCTACACTTTTTAAGAGTTTTACACTTGAGAATACACTGAGGCGCGACATTGTTCACGAGAATGCTGAGCACCTGTATTACTCGAGAGAATTCAGGGAAAATCCTATATTAACATCGCACTATACTCTAACTAGAGCTACATGCCTCCTGAAAGAATTGTGATAAAGGGACGCGCAGAGGACTTAGAGAAGGCGGGCACAAGTGAAGAAGCTATTGAACGTGGTGAGTCTAGGTCAGTAATTGAGGAGGTCGAGGGCAGGAAGATACTTAAGATAAGGTGGGTCACTGGCAAGACATCTGCGGGCAGACTCTTCGGCAGATACGGCAAGGACGGTAAGCCAGACTTCTTCAGACTCCTCTTTGGCGCAATTGCTGGTAGTCTAAGAGAGCACTTTGGTGATGAGGGCGAGAAGGAGTTCAATAGGCTAAGAGAGCAGAAGGAGTTCAAGGAGAGCATCTCGAGACTTTTCGAAGAGATGAAGTCATGGTTCTTCAACGAGATTGTTCCAAAGTATGGCATCGAGCCAGGTGACATATTTGTCATAACGACAGAGCTAGAGGTTGATCTAGAGACAGGACGCATAGAGTGGAACAAGGAGAAGACAAGTGTAATCTACTGGATACGTAGTGACAAACTTGCAGAGAAGTGTAAGGAAATTGGTGCTGGTGTTCCTGTGGAAGAGGTTGAGAAGTTGAAGAAGATGCTCGAGGAGAAGGATCAGGAAATTGAGAGATTAAAGAAGGAGATTGAGAAGCTTCAGGAAGAGCTAAGAAAGCTTAGAGAAGCTAAGGAGAAGGCTGAGAAAGTCGTAGAGAAGGTCGAGAAAGAGGCTGTAGTTGAGAAGGAGGAGGCTGTAGCTGTAGAGGAGGAGAAGGTTGAGGAAGAGAAAGAGGAGAAGAAGGAGAAAAAGAAGAAGACTACTGCGAAGAAAAAGAAGTCGACAAGTAGTTCAGAGTAATCTCTGTTTGGTCTTTACTGTTCCTGCCTTCTGTTAGGTATTTGGAGTTGAAAGAATAAAGCGTTTAAGGTCTCTAACCTTGCACAATCACAGCTTGAAAGTATGGCCGAGTCTAAACCTCTCGCTAAGCCCGTATCTTTCGAAGAGATAAAGAAGAAGGTTCAGGAATCTGTCAAGAATGTCAAGGTTAAGATAGCAGTCATATCTGGCAAAGGAGGTGTCGGCAAGAGTTTTGTATCAGCAAGTCTCGCAATAGGTTTTGCCCTGAGAGGATTCAAGGTAGGTGTTGTTGATGCAGATGTGTATGGACCAACGATACCTAAGATGCTTGGTGTTGCTAGACCGCGAGAAATACTTGTTGATCAGACTGTCGACAAGATAATTCCTCCACATGGTCCACTTGGTATACGTGTCATGTCTACAGACTTCCTGTTGCCTAGTGAGGAGACTCCAGTCATATGGAGAGGACCGCTAGTTGCAAGACTGCTTGAGGAGTTCTTCACAAAGGTGTACTGGGGAGAGCTTGACTTCCTTGTAATTGACCTACCGCCAGGTACTGGAGATGAGCCACTAACCATTGCTCAGCTTCTTGCAGAGCAGCTTGATGGTACAATAATCGTGACTATACCAAGCGAGATCTCTAAGCGAATTGTGAGAAAAGCAATAGAGTTCGCACGCAGAGTAGAGGTACCTATTCTCGGACTCATAGAAAACATGAGCTACTTCTACTGTCCAAAATGTGGAGAGCGCTACTACATCTTTGGAAAAGAGATAGGTAAAGCACTTGCAGAAGAGGCTGGCATACCATTCCTAGGCGCCATTCCACTCGACCCAAGGATCAGTGAGGCAAATGATGCAGGAATACCGTTCCTCCTTAAGTATCCTGACACTGAGGCCTCTAAAGCAATAATGGAAATTGTCGATAAGCTACTCGAGAAGTTTAAGCCTAAGCTAGTCTCTCAGCAAGGCCAGGCCTAAGGCCTAACTCTTAATTTTTAGACAGGATAAGACCTGTGCTGGGGAAC
>JAMOMD010000062.1 GCA_027068725.1 Thermoproteales archaeon
CTGCGCAGAGTAGGAATAGCACTACTGATACTATGAAGTGTGCTAGACCGTACGCCTCGTTTACTGCTCCTACCAGTATCTGGGCTATGGATAGTAGGAGCACTATGACTAAGCTTGGAAATCTCGGATCTTCCCTTCCTGATAACTTCACTGACAGCGTTGACCAGGTGAGCAGTAAGATTCCTCCAAGTATCATGCAGGTGTTGTATAGCAGATAGGACTCCGCGAAGCGTATCGGGTTCCCAAGATCGCTCAGTGCGTTGTTGACTAGACTCCACTTCTGAATTACCAGAAGTGGAGACGCGACTATTCCTGTCAATGTTACTGCTAGTGCTAGTGCCACTATTCCATCTAGTAGCTGGTGCAAGCTTCTCGTGACTTGCCTCGACATGGCTAGATGCCTGCTCCTCCACTACTCTTTTAGGCTTGGCTCTCCTTCTCAGGGAGCTTGAGAGCTGTTGAACAATTCTGAACTGTATGTTCCAGTCAACGTGGCTAGACTCGCCACATCTTCTAGATAGATTAATCAGCTCGCTAGGTCTCAGATATGTGACGTGCTGCTCATTCTTAGATATGTGTGATGTTCCAGTAACAAGATACGTCAAGTACAGTGACGTTATTGACATGGCTAGAAGAATTACAAGCGCCAGCACGATTATCCTGACCTCTATAGAGTGCGCGTGACGACGCTCCTTTGGT
The DNA here is from genome assembly GCA_027068725.1 of Thermoproteales archaeon. GTDB lineage: Archaea > Thermoproteota > Thermoprotei > Thermoproteales > Thermocladiaceae > JAADER01. Next base: position 700 of record JAMOMD010000062.1, read on the forward strand.
AAGAGCTCTCTCACAGTCCTGAACGTGTCCCTATCAAGACTAGACTTCAGAAACTTGAGCACGTGCTCTCTGCCTAGTGGACCAATGTAGCACCACTGTCGACCATGCTTCAGGTAGACGTAGTAGTTACCTCCAATAGACTTAATCACGACTGACCCAACCTTCCCACACTTTGGACATGTCGCACGACCAAGCGTCCGTGACGACATCTGAAGTTCTCTTGAGACACCTGTAGCGTACAGTATTAACAGTTCTCCATTGACAGTGGTTCACCTACAGAAGCTAGGCAGTGCCACGTGATTGATAGTTAAAACTACCTGAAGCACACGTGACCATGCATGGATCTACTCGACATAGTCCTAGACATAGCTCAGGGAGCAGGCGAGGTTCTTCGAAAACATAGACTCGACATGTCGATGCTAAAGATTGTTGGAGAGACACGTGACGATGTTACACGTAAAATAGATGTCGAGGTCGAGAACTACGTCATATCAAGACTAAGAGAGCTCAACGTTCAAAGCATCCTCATATGCGAAGAGCATGGCATAGTCAAGATAGGAGACAATCCAAAGTACGTGTTCGTCCTTGACCCGCTCGATGGCTCAGCAAACTACGTGTCTAACCTACCATTCTACAGCGTATCTATAGCAGCAGGCAAGTACAGTCCAGACATCAAGCTTGGAGATCTCGAAGTTGGAGTCATAAACTATGTTCCACACAACGTCATGTACATTGCAGACAGGAGAAACAACAAGTTCGAAATACGTGGAGAAGACATAAAGTTCGAAGAGTTTCCTCACGAGAAACCTACATTTGTCCTGTACCTAGAGCCGAGAGACATCCCAAAGATGTTGAAGTTTCTTGAGAAGTTCTGGAACATGTTCCCTGACCTGAAAGTGAGAATCTTCGGCTCAGCAAGCATAGAGATCTCGCAGACACTACTCAGGAAGTTCAGCGCCTTCATTGATATTAGAGGCAAGCTCAGGGTCGTGGATATTGCTGCTGCCTACGTCATGGCTAAGGTCTTGGGTGCGCATATTGTTGATCCTGAGGGAAGAGACTTGGGAATTTACGAGATAATGAAGCTCCCAAGGTTTAGCCTAGTCGTGACGTATGATCGTGAGCTTCTGGACAAGATTCTGCAAGTTCTCAAAGAGTGAGCCGAAACTTTCGGTGTCACCATTAGCTAGAATCTAGAGCAGGTAGTATAAACCCGTAAACGGGTACTTATACATGATGTTCAGGTTAGACAAGCGCTGTCCAATATGTGGAGACAGGCTGATACTAAGAGAGACGAGGAAGTACATTGAGCTGATGTGTCCAGCATGCATGCTAGCATGCAGAATGGATAAGAGAAATGTGAAGAAGTACATTAGAGGAAACACGTTTGACTGGGTAGGACTGATAGAGGATCTGTACCTAGCCTTCAGGAAGTACGTGCCACTGCTCACGAAGCCTAGACGCGTACGTAAGTCGAACAAGCGTGCTGACGTATTTAAATACGTAAGGTAAGGCACTCATATCCACGTTAGCTATCCTATCCCACACATCCTGATCTCTGAGAGACACAGAGTACAGCATAGTCATTGCAACAAGTGGAAAATACCCATGAGTTAGAGTCATCTCCAGTGGTAGAAAGTGAAGCTGATGATACACGGGGAACCTGTACAGCATCTCCTTCACGTACATTGTCATGTCCCCAATCCTGAGCCTGAAGTCCTCATCCTCAAGTCTGTATAGCTTACTTTTCAGATGAACAACATCATAAACATAGTACATAGACTCGTCAATTCTCACACCAACATCCTGAAGAATTAGCTTAGCCTGCTGCACAACTTCTCTATCAGCAATTTTTGACAAATTTACCTGAACATCCTTCACACAGTCCTCAACTTCTTTAGCAAGCTCACTTGCTGCTGGTAGTCCTGTCCTGAACATTAGTCTTGAAGATATGTCTCTAATACACATCTGAAATGCCAAGATTATCCTAAACACATCAAGCCACGTACAGTCAGGATCAATCAAGTTAACTATATTATCAACAATCTTTCGCTCAATCTCATACTTCCTATATAACTTACATGCAACAACTCTATCACCAAGATCAAGAATTATGCAGTGTCTATCAAGATCAGGAACTATGTTTAGAACAGACGGATTCTGACTCACTATATCATCAATAACTTTTGAAACGTAGGTCTCGTCTAGTCTTGCATAATCATCCTGTGGAACATGTCTAACATGAGGACAGTGAACAACATCAACAAATATCGTGTCTAGCTCTCTTGATACACCAATGTAGAGTGGGTAGAGTCTACAGAAGCTTGGTCTATGCTCATATATTGTGCAGAGTGCCTTGTCTCCTCTCCTGTCTAAGAATATGCACCACTTCTCTCCCTTGTCATCCTCTACCGGTCTCATGATTATCTTAGTCTGAAAGATGTAGTCACGTATCTCGATGGGTATCCTGATGCCGAGCTGTGAGGCTATTTTCGTTATTTTCTCGTACTCTTCCTGTGTTAGCTCGACGCTTCCCTTACAGCAGAGGCCGCATTGAGTGCACTTGAAGTAGTGAGGAACGTCGCTTGTCAGGACTACTCTCATTCACGTGTCCATATCTTGGAGATATGTTAAGATGACGGACGCGAAAGAGGACTTAAATAGTGTGAACCGAAACTTTGGGCAAGGTCTCGTGTCTGACAGAGATGTAATAGAGACAGCACAAGAACTTGGAAGAGGA
>JAMOMD010000063.1 GCA_027068725.1 Thermoproteales archaeon
TATCAGGAGAAGAGAGACTAATTCTGAGACCAACAAGTGAGACAGCCATATACCCAATGGTCAAGAACTGGATATATGATCACAAGGATCTGCCCTTCAAGATATACCAGATAGTCAGCGTGTTTCGAGCAGAGACAAAGATGACTCATCCCATGATCAGGCTAAGAGAAATATCAATGTTCAAGGAAGCACACACATTCCATGCTGATCAGGAAGATGCTGAGCGACAGATAAGAGAAGCCATGGAGATCTACAAGAAGTTCTTTGACTATCTGTGCGTATCTTACATAATATCGAAGAGACCTGAATGGGACAAGTTCCCCGGTGCTGTATATACAATCGCATTTGACACAATAATGCCTGATGGAAAAACACTACAGATAGGCACCATACACTACCTTGGCACAAACTTCTCACGAGTATTCGAAGTCATGTACCTGAGACCTGACGGTAAGCGAGACTATGTCCACATGACCTGCTACGGAATATCAGAGCGATCAATCGCTGCAATGATTGCTCTACACGGCGATGATAGAGGTCTGTGCTTGCCTCCACAGGTTGCTCCAATACAGGTAGTCATAATACCAATAATGTACAAGGAAGTAAAAGAACAGGCAAGACAAGAAGCATACAAGATCTTGGAAGAACTTAAGCAAGCAAACATTCGAGCACAGGTAGACGATAGAGAAGACAAAACACCAGGATGGAAATACTACTACTGGGAACTCAAGGGCGTACCTCTCAGAATAGAAATTGGTCCCAAGGATATTGAACAGAAAAAAGTTACAGTAGTTAGAAGAGACACATTCGAAAAATACGAAGTTGATAGAACAGAACTAGTAGACGCAATACTATACCTATTCAATGAAATATCAAGAAACCTACGAGAAAACGCATGGAACTTCTTAAGACAACACATTAAACAGACAAACAACATTGAGGAAGCGAAGAAACTCATAGACGAAGGAAATATCGTAGAAATACCATGGTGTGGAAGAACAGAATGTGGAATAAAAATACAAGAAATACTAAACGCAGACGCACTAGGAGAACCAATAGATAAAGACACAAGCAAAGAAGTATCTGATTTAAGAGACCCAATATGTGGAGAAAGAGCAAACACCCTACTAAGACTAGCAACAAGATACTAACCTAAAACACCAGTCTCTAAAAGCGACAAAATCTCAGTCTTACAATAAGGACAAGTTGGACTCACAAACATCACAACATACGTACTATTCGAACCCTTCTTCACTACAAAACCATATTTCTTAACAAGTTCTAGGAATTTCATAATGTTTTCCTTAGTCACGTTCTTAGCTATGAGACCTGTGTAAAACTTACCTCCTTCTGCCGATATGTAGAATAGTGTAGCATTACCCTTGCTCTCTGAACTTGCTCCTATGAAACATCCTTTCACAAGAGTTTCATTATTAGCATTTTCAACAGCTTCAAGACAAGTGTAGAACAATTTCTTAACCCCCATAGCAAAGTTCTGAGGCACAGAATTGTTCATTAAGGCATCTGTTAGAGCATAGTAGAAGTTTCCGTAACCAGGCAGAACCTGGAGACCTAGATAGACTAGTACCGTTCTCTTAGGCAAGTTTATATAAATTATCTCAGGTGTTCCAAGCATGCCCATTACGATTTCTTTTGGAACAGGTAGAAGTATTACATTAGCCAGGAACCAAACTCTACTACTGTAAAATGCTTTTGATAAATATTCATTAGTATTTGACAAGAGAGATTTCTCTATGTATTTGCTACATTCCATTCTGCATACAGTCTTGTTATTCGATTTAAGACATTTCTTATAGAATGTTGAAGAGCAATTGAAAACACTACCGTAGAGTTTGTATCCTTTTCCAGGAATTACTGTGTACTGAACTACTACTGGCCCTGTTATATTAATGCACTCTTTTGTGAAGTTTATTCCATATGCAGTTGCTAGCTTTGATATGTTTGGGTATTCTACAATTTCTATGCCATTCTTGGCGTATTCTCTGTAGTTACGGTATAGGTATAGCAATGTATTGAACGGCTTCTTATGCAATTTGTTTAGTGCACAGTAGTAAAATGCTAAGTTCAAGTAGTCAAACGGCACATGCTCTGCTATTGGTACGATTATTATTGTTGGTTGTGTAGTTGTTGTGTAGTTTATCTTTATGTGTTCTGGTATGTGTGGTTTGTGGTATATTTTGTATATGTTGTTTGAGTATTGTACTACTGCTACTGTTATTCCGATTATTATTGCTGTGACTACTATTGCTATTATTATCTTTGTTCGTGTTTGCATTTAGGTCAGGCGTATTTTTACTAAATGTGTCTAATTAGGTTTCTGTTCTACAGGTACTTGGAGTACTCTTTCTCGCAAGTTTCCTTGAAGTCACAGGTGCTGCAGTATTCTTCTACCCAGGTCCTTACAATGTTTTTATCTGTCTGGAGCTTAGTCTTCAGGTCGGACCATTTGACTTTTGTTCCTGGCTTCAGGTTCAGTAGTTCAAGTGCTTTCTTGTCCATTTCACGAATTTCTTCTTCAGCATTTTCTGTGAATGTACAGACACCATTTTTGAAGTATGGACAGGATGTGCAGACTTCGTCTGGACCTTCGACTACTTCTATTTCCTCTCCCTGTTCTGCACGCTGAATAACTTCGAGTACTTTTGTTCTCAGTGGTTCAGGTCCATTTCTGAAGAAGTGTAGGCAGATTAGGTGATGTCCACGTAGCTTGATCATCGTGCTTGTGTAGAAATGTGTTTGTTAATAAAGTGTTAAGGCTAGGTAAGAAAAATTTCCTGAAGGTATAGGTGTGAGAGTGCTACTTTGCTGCTACGTGTAGTGTGCTTCTTGTTGCTTTTAGACCTGGCTCACCGTGCTGCACAATCTTGCACGTTATTGCGAACTCACCTAGGTAGTGACCAATGTGCCATGGTGAGATGTAGACTGGTATGTACGTGATGCCATTGTAGACGTGTATTGTTAGTCCAACCATCTCTGGGAGGATGATCATGTCTCTACAGTGTGTCTTTATTGTGACCTTCTTGCCCTCTGCCATGAGCTTCTTTGCCTTCCTGATCTTCTCGAGAAGCTTCCTGTGCTCTGGCTTGAGTCCTCTCATGAGTGATCTTCTCTGCCTAGCTGGGAGTAGCTTGATGAACTCCTCCATTGGCATCTTCAGAAGCTCCTCCAGCGTGTATCCTCTGTATCTGAAGTTCTTCCACTCCTCAGGTGGTATTACTGGTGGTATTGGCCATCCTGTACGTCCTTCTGCTGCACTCTCCTTCTGCTGTGCCTTGGACATATCTGTAGTCTCGTGCTGTCACTCCCCTTTATAAGGGTTCTATCCCTCGAGCTGTAGACCCAGGGTCTCAACTATGACCTGCTTG
>JAMOMD010000064.1 GCA_027068725.1 Thermoproteales archaeon
AGCAAGCAAGCTACCTAATGCTAACAGAAAAGGACATCATCAAACACAAGAAAAGACACATCTCATACATTTACGACCAAAACAACAGACTAGTAGCACTACACATTAAAGACATTTTTGACACACCACCATTCGAAATAGAGATACCTCCAAATGAAAACGAGAAAAGAATCGCTGTTCTAGACCTACTAGATCCAGAGTTCATGCCAGATAGACTAGTCCTTCACATTCACAACGACGGCGACATATCCTTCAGACTCGTCGTAAATGCAGTGTATGATGAAAAAGTGCCATTGCCCATATTAGATACTGAAATATTTGTTAAGGGAACGTCTATTCATTCATTCGACTTTATTAAGGATGACTTTTTGGGTAGGTCTTTCAAGACTCTTAATTAGCATAGTAAAAGAAGAGAAGCTACCTGCAAAATGCAGACTAACTATTCGTGCAGTAGCTGAACGAGTAATTAACCTTGAAAAAGGTAAAATACTGCGAATAGTTGACGATCATAATGAGCTTTCTTAAACTAGAACTTACTAAAGAAACGACAATAGAAGCATGGATTAGTGATGACTCTGCTGAAGATGTTGAGTTCACAATTACGCAAAATGTGCTTGTTGGTCTTGTGCAAATATTCAAGCTCTACCTAGAACGCCTGAAAAGGGATAGTCTACTAAGAGGAACATACACAAAATTCGAATTTAGAGAAAATGAGCTCGATGTTGCCGCTATTGCGCAGCTTAATGTTGACCTCACTAGAGAAGAAGTTTTGCAGAAGGTGAAGCAACTACTTACATTACTAGAAACGGCTCATAAATGAGCATGACAATCTCTCTCCAAAACTCATGCTCAATAACCTGCTTAGATCTACATGCCTCCTTTATTATCTTTGCGACCTCTCTCGGTGTTGCTCTTACCCTGAAGTTCAAGTATCTTGAGCTTTCAAATGTAGATAATGACACATACGAATAGTCAGTCTCATTGTCATACTTCGATACACGCACCCTAACTGGACTAGTTGCAAAATATATCAGCGACGCAATACCCATCGGAGACACCTCAGGCACATAGTGAATCTTCTGTTCTCTATTCACAGGTGGACGTGACTCAACCCACAGACTCGTGTAATAGCTATTTTGTCTCCTGTACAGGTGACTCTTCAACGTGAAGAAAAACGATACGTCACTATACTCCATATATAGTTTAGCAACAATTTCATAACACTTCTCACACTCATACACTTTACTGACAAGACCTATACTTCCACCAACAAGTTTGGAATCAATCAGGAACTCAATCACAGCACCAGCAACCTTATGACTACCAAACTCCGCAATCGGCAAATTAAAGTAAATCTTGTTGTCTCTATCAAGCTCAATTGTTATGTCTATCCTATCCTTGTAAATTGGTCCATCAAACCTCAGGAAAATCCTACAGTCATGTACTGTGCATATCTCCCTAAGTAATGTGCTAAACATGTTGTGACTCTCCTCGTCCCAGTAACATACTGCCTGTAGCGCAGACACGACACCATTAAACACATTGATAACACGTTCACAGATGTTGGATGATTCCTTCGCTTTTCTATACGCCATGTATAGCGCATAGAACGGCAACTGGTACCTATTCAACTTCCATGGAGGAATCCTCGGCATGGATAGGAGTGCTGTCCTACATGTTTTAAGCTTTACTAGTAAAACTTAAAAGTAGGAGACAATGTTTTCCTCATGCCACTCGAACTAGAAGGAAAGTACGTCGCGGCAATCGTACTACTAATGTACATAATATTAGCAGCGGTTTACCCACTGTATGCATGGAATAACTGGCTCATAATGTTCCTCTTCCTGATACCACCAATATTTGCTGGAGTTACAACAAGGAGCTTAGCAGTCGGTTTTGGGCTCTTTCTGTTTTCGGTAATTTGTATATTGTTTGCGGCGTCTCCAATGTACCTAAACGAGCTGATTGTTGGGTGCATAGTTCACTGGCAGGCACTTGTCGCTCTTGCGCTAGTTGCAATGATAGTGATTGCACTACTCGCAGAATGTTACTGGCTTGCTGGAGTCTTCATCATTGCCTTGATAGTGTGGATAATTGTTGCGGCAATAATGGTAGTAGCAGGACTAACACAGGTTGGCAACACCCTGTGGCTAAGCATTGTCCACGCAAAAGTAGCTAAGCTACCTGAAATACCACTAGACAGGTACCTACCACTAAGCGTCGCAGAATTCTACACAGAATCACAGCTAGCACTGTCCAATTACAAGATTGCCCACACCATGATAGTTGCGAATAGTACACACATCATGTGGCAGATATTTCTAGCACCATCCAACATGTGGAACATGATTAGTGGACTAGGCACAATAATAGTGTCAATAAATGCAAAACAGACAACACCAACCCTACTACGCGAAGTAAATGCACCAGACGCAAAATGGTGGTACGCCGATGATTGGAGAAACATAATCGTTAGAACAATCGGCTTCGGCAAGATCTACTGCTTCGAAGACGCCTATTACATCTTGACTGTCTTTTACTAACTTTAGTTAGTTTTGTCTTGTTAGGGCTAGTAGTCCTCTTAGTGCGATTATGTAGGCTGCTCCGTAGTCTTTGTCTACGTTGAAAAGGTAGCTTGGTAGGTACCTTGCTGCTAGTGAGCTATCTCTTGGGTCTACTAGATAGGTCTTAAAGCCATACTTCAGATAGCGTAGTACAAGCCACGTTAGTAGCCTCCTTTTTCTGAATGTTGTTGCTTTTCTCCTAGCTCTAGGAGTTTTACACTCTGGCCTCTTCTTTCGCTTTACCTTAAACAAGTTCTCTAGAAAGACAATACTCACACCATAGTTATAGAACCATTGTAATGTCCTATCTACTGCCTGTACTATTTCGTTCCATGCTCTCTCCCTTGGGTAACCATGCTGTGTTACCTGTGGGAACTCTGTTGTTAGCCATTTTATTGGTCTCCAAGTTTCCATATCAACAATGACCCACTTTATGAAGCCACTACCAAGGTCAGCGCCAACACAGTAACGATCGACATCGAGCAGTGGTCCATCATTTATCTTGAAGTACTTTAGGTAGAGGCTAAGCGGTACACTTATGTAACAGTAGAAGCTTCTTTTCTCAGCATTGTAACTTATTTTGACTGGTATGCCTTCTTGGTGGTTTTGTGCTAGTTGGACTAGCTCTCGCATTAGTGGTATGTATCTTTCACCGAAGTAGACTCTGCAGTTTATGTATCTTGTAGTTGTGCCAATGTACTTTATCTGCATTTTGAAGCAATTTTCCTGTTCTATTAGCTTAATGTTACGGTTGCCATAGCTCTCCCATTTGCTTCCTCTGGCAAAGAGCATCATTTTCCTCATAGTAAAGTACCTCC
>JAMOMD010000065.1 GCA_027068725.1 Thermoproteales archaeon
TAGTGAGAAGATTAGGGCAGCTATCACGTGGAGAAAGTTCTAAAATTGTTAAAGTTGGCCCGCGCTGGGCCCGTGGATGGTCATAACCCCCCTTCTGTGATATTCCTCTCGGGCTCTACCCGGGCCGTCACCCCGCGGTAGATCATCGGCCCTTACTTGAGCCACCGCCCGTCTAGCGGTCTTACCCGCGGGGTTGCCCCCACGGGCCCGCGGCACGGTGGGGGAGTTTCCTCAGGCACCCCCGTCGCCGGGGGTGCCCGACCATGTGACCATCCACGGGCCCAGCGCGGCATGTGATAGTTCTAGCAGGGATTTATTACTCCATCTTCCTACTCTACTCTTACTTCGAAAGACTCCTCGAGTCCGCATATGGATGGGTTATCACACTCCTGTAGTAAGCATAGCGTCTGTCTAACAGTTAATGGAGGTAGAGACTCGTAATTTTCGAGTAGCTTATTCAGACACTCTTCACGTGAAGGATACGCTTTTGCTAGTTCAACAATGTCGTCCTTTTCAACGTAGTCTGGGAGATAGACCATCGCTGTCCTGATAATGTCCATAAGTGGCGCATCAACTTTTGCGACATACTCAAGCACGTCAGGTAATATTGTGAATACTACCTGAAGACCCTCAATGGACGAGCATAAGTTTCTGAGAGCGTGAAGAGTCCTGATGAACTGCTGTATCTGTGGGTCGTCGCTCGATATTGCTCCCTCATCTATGAACAATATAGTTCCTCTATATCCGCGAGACTGAGCTAGAGTTGTTATGTCACGTAGAAACTCCATTGGCCATCGTTTAGCATATTCTATGAAGTTGTGCACACCTGAGGAGAGCACATCTTTGAGTCTTCTACAGACTTCGTCTGATCTTGCACATTTGGCAAATCTTACAAGGTTAATTACGAGTGATGCTGATGCAAAAGCTCCAACTATTGTGCTAAGTGTTCTATTTTCTAGAAATGTTGTATCTATGTATGCTCTAAGGTACTCTTTCAACTCCTCGTACACGTTGAGCATTATGTGAGTTTTACCACATCCTGCTCTTCCAACAATCGCGACTAGTGGCCTTCCCTGACGTATGTACTTAAGTACTTGGTCGCGTGCTTCTATCCATCTCTTGCCAACTATTACTGAGGCAGATTTTCTAGATGCTACGAGATGCTTCATCTTCTCACCAGCTTTACTAGACCTACGTGAGCGTTACCTATCTTAAGTCTAAGACTTCCACCATGACACATTGCGTACTTCCATCTCTTGGACATTAACAACTTCTGGACATAGGTAATGAACAGGTCCTCTGATATGCCGTACATTTTCATCATATAATCTCGTACTTTACCAAGATCTACAAATCCTGTAACACTTCCACTGCTAAGCTTTATTATTGTATCATCAAAAAGTTTCTCAAACTCTTCAAAACTTACCTTAGACTCCTCAGGTAGTAGTATGAACTCCTTAATTTTCTGAAGCTCATCATCTTTCTGAACACATATTCTTGAACCTCTTCCAAATCTCTGTATTCTCACTGTTCCTGTCTGCACAAGCTCATTTAATATTAGTTTAAGTTCGTCTCCCTTAACGCCTATCGAGCGTTCAAATATCTTAAGTGCTGAGGATGCAGGAAGACAGATGAATCTGCCCTCGTCTTCCCCCATCAGGACTGCCAGAGTCTTCAATACTCTACGTACGTAGCTAATCTTCACACTGATGCAGTTTTGCAGAGAATATTTGAGAGAAGAGCGAGCCTACTAGACGATATTCTCAGACTAATAGGTCAAGCACAGAGCAGCCACGTACATCAAAATCTTCGAGCTTGAATCCGTACTTCACTTCTCTGAAGCTCTTCCTGAATTCTATGACCTTCTTCTTCACTTCTTCAGGATCTCTGTGTCGTAGAAGTACGTCAGCTATGAAGTCTGCAATTATCTCCATGTCGGTCTCCATCATGCCCCATCTAGTGACTTCCTGAACTCCTATCCTTATGCCACTAGGATCGTCTGGCTTCTTGTCTCCTGGAAGCATGTTCTTATTAACAATAATGTTTGCACGCTCTAGCAGATATGCGCATTTTGCTCCTCCTCCAAGATCTCTCACATCTACAAGAACCTGATGACTTCTTGTGAATCCCTTAGACTCCGCGAGCACCTTTAGCCCTCTTGCATGAAGAGCCTCTGCAAGTCTTCTTGCATTTCTAACAATCTGTTCTGCATAAGCTCTTCCATATACCTTCATCTCGACTGCCGTTACTGCAAGTGCAGGATATCTATGCTGATGATAGTTTGATGTTACGCCAGGAAACACAGCCTTATCGATCTTAGATGCTAGATCTTCTCTATTCGTCAGTATGACGCCTCCCTGAGGTCCTGGAAATGTCTTGTGGGTCGATGCTGTCATTATGTCACATCCTTCCTGAAGTGGGTTAGGGAACACGCCACCTGCAATAAGTCCAAGTACGTGCGCTGAGTCATGTACTACGTATGCACCTACTTCATGCGCAACTTCGCTAAGCTCTTTGACAGGGTGTGGAAACAGGTAGACAGAGCCTCCAAGTATGACTACCTTAGGCTTAGCTTCACGTATAAGCTTTGCTGCCTTATCAACATCGATGTTGAACTCCTCCTCATTCCAAGGTAAATCGATTGTCCTTAGTCTGAGTACTCCAACTGCGCCTACTCTTCTATGACTAATGTGTGCACCTGCAGCAATTGGTAGTGATGCAACAAGATCATTAGCTTCTGTTATTGCGTAAAGTGCTGCAATATTCGCAACTGTTCCTGATACTGGTCGAACATCTGCGTACTTTGCTGAGAATAAGTCACACATCAAGTCACGGCATATTGCCTCAAGCTTGTCCATGTACACTGTTCCTTGATAGAACTTGCCACCGGTAGGACCCTCTGCGTATCGTCCCATCATGTCGTTCAGGTAGAGGTACTCGGCAAGTGGAGACATCACGTTCTCGCTCGCTATCAGGTTGATAGTCTCGAGTCTTCGCCATTTGTTATGTCTTCTCGTAAGGTCAATAATCTCGTTCACTACACGACGTGACCAGTCTTCTAGTGACACGTTTTGACACTGTTCATCGAAGTATATTTGTCCTTTCTCCTCAAGCTAATCCACGCTCCTTGTACACTGCTTTTCTCACAGCCTCGCCAATTATTCCTCTAACTCCCTCATAGTCCATGTACTCGAGTGCCTCTATCGTAACTCCTCCTGGCGTAGCAACCATTGTCACAATATCGTCAGGTCTACGTTGAAGCAAGTGTTTTCCAGTCCCTATTAGTAGATGAGCAACTATTCGTAGAGAAAGTTCTCTATCAAGACCAAAAAGCACGCCAGCCCACGCCAGGGCATCAGCAAGATAAGCAACAA
>JAMOMD010000066.1 GCA_027068725.1 Thermoproteales archaeon
AGAAGAAGGCTAAGAGACATGATGATGCCTCTACTATCGGCTGGCTTGCTTAAGTTTCCTGAAGCTAGAGAGTACGAGAAGATTAGGATCGATCCTAAGTTGCTCATAATATTCTCAATAGTATTCATTGGATTGATACTGGCTCTAGATCTCGCGCTTGCGCACATTTAATAAGAATTCGTGCTCTGGTTCTCCTCCATTTTCTTAGAAATTTCTTCAGCAATATTCAGCATATATCTAATGAACTCCTCTGGAGTACCTTTAACTACTCCACGCTCAACAAGCTTATTCCATTTGTTCACTATCATCCTGTACTCCTCTTTTGCTCTTCTTATTTCCTGAACGGCTCTAAGCTCTACCTCGAACGAGTAGTACGGTCCTCGTCCAAGTCCTGGACAGTAGCCGATCGCCTTATCGAGAATCTCGAACTTCACTACATCATCCTCTATCCAGTATATGAATGGGTAGAATCTGCAGACGTACGGCTTGACAGGATGTATGGAACATATCAGCTTGTCACCAATGTACTTGTTGAATATGCAGGATCCGTCTGGTCTCTTTGCAAGTATCATGTAGTACTCTCCGTCGCTTAGCTTGATTTCAGGATAGTCCCATCCTGTAGTCATCTCTTTCCTGAAGAAGGTCACGAAGCTCAGAGGATCTAGGCCCGTGTACTTGGATATCCTGATAACATCTGCGTGCGTTATGGGTATCCAGTATCTTTTACAGCACTCGCCACATAGCACACAGCGAAATCTCACGTGAGGCGCAATGTAGCCTCGGTACATCTCATTAGTAAGTCGAGAGGTACAATGGTATTTAAGCTCGCGAACGTGACTATGATCGATCGTCTTGACCCTTACTGAGCTTGAGCTTAAGTATCATGTACTGGATGAGAATGGAAAGCTCACAATTAAGCCTGAGGTAGAGAAGAGTCTGAAGAAGGCAGGGTACGGAGTCTGGAAGCACGCGACTGTCGAGCTCTGTCACTGGACAAAGCAGTCACTTGTCGCTGGCAGGAGCTGTTACAAGGTTAAGTTCTATGCAGCTCCCTGGGGTGGCTCGCATAGATGTGTAGAGATGTGTCCTGTAGGAATGATATGTCTGAACAAGTGCATATACTGCTGGAGACCAGCGGAGTCGTACGACTACTTCTATCCTCAGCCTGAGCAGGTGTATGATCCTCCTGAGCTTGTGGAAGGTATACTCAAGGAGAGGAGGAGACTGTTGTCAGGATATTTTGGTCATCCAAAATGTACACGCGAGAGGGTTGAGGAGGCGCTTCAGCCAACTCACTGGGCTATATCACTCTCGGGAGAGCCCTGTCTCTACCCTAAGCTACCTGACCTCATCCTGTATCTCAGGCAGCTGCCCAACACAAGGTCAATATTCGTGGTTACGAATGGCCGCGTTCCTGAGATGATTGAGAGAATGGATAGGGAAGATGCACTTCCAACACAGCTCTATCTATCGCTGACTGCGCCTAACGAGGAGCTGTACTACAAGATACATGTACCGATACTTGATAGAGAAAACGCGTGGAAGAAGTTTAGGAAAAGTCTAGAGCTTCTGAGCACGATCAGGACAAGGACAGTTATTAGACTCACGCTGATAAAGGGCTGGAACACAGATGAGAAGCACATTCCAGAGTTTGCTGAGCTCATAAAGTTGGCAAATCCGCACTTTATAGAAGTGAAGAGCTACATGAGCCTGGGATACTCTGTCTATAAGATTGGTAGAGAAGGCATGCTCAGGCACGAGGAAGTTAAGCAGTGGACTAAGAAACTTCTCGAGGAGCTTAACAGAGATGTTGAGAGGTTTGAAATTGTTGATGAAAGTCTAGATTCTAGAATTGTTCTACTTCAGAACAAGATACGTAGAATAGATAGGATCATTAGAGAAGTTAAGCCGAAGGTGCAGTAAGGGATGTAATAGTTTTAGCTCCTGATTAGAAGGTTACGTATTGAAACTGTGCTTAATCTTCAGATACCGCGAGATAGGGTATACATAGTCGGTCTTGGACCAGGTGCGCCAGAGCTTCTAACAATCAAGGCATATGCCATTCTTAACAGTGCAGACGTATGCCTCTACACGGGCTCTCTCCTTAGTCGAGATTTGAAGAGACTAATCTTAGAGAAGTGTCCAGAGACGTACGATACTAACAGGCTCAGTGCTGAAGATATTGTGAATATAATAGTCAGCAAGTACAGGGAAGGTAAGCTAGTTGCATGGTTTCATGATGGCTGTCCAACAATATATGGTGGTCTATGGCCAGTAATTAAGAAGTTGCGTGAACTTTCAATTCCTTATGAGATTGTTCCTGGCGTGTCCTCAGTAAATGCTGCTGCAGCAGCACTAGGCGTGGAGCTTACTGTACCAGAGAGATCACAGACAGTAATTATTACGCGAGTACCTGGAAGAACAAAGGTTCCTGAAAACGAGAGTCTCAGATACCTAGTAAATCATGGTACTCTTGTTCTTCTGCTAAGTGTTCACGATCCTGAAAAACTACAGAGTGAACTGGTAAATGCTGGTCTTAGTCCTGATGCTGATGTTGCTGTAGTTCAATATGCAACATGGAGAGGAGATGAGAAGATAATTAAATGTAAGTTAAGAGAACTTTCAAATATTTTAAGAAAAGAAAATGTTCTGAGATGTGCTGTTGTTATTATTGGACCCTGCACATCCTCTGATGTGTGGACTACTGAGGTTGAGGAGTATGTTTATTCGAAGAATCGTGTAAGCCAACAGCGAAAGTAGCGTGTCGGCTGAACTTGACCTTTCGTAACAATATGTCAGCTTCAGGTCTTGCAGATTTTATTAATGTCTCACACACAGGACCATTAACATGTACTACGCTTCTTGTGATTATATTTCCAAATTTTATATTTTCCTCTATTGTTTTTATAACTTCGTCCTGTGCGTGGTTTGGAAGAACAACTAAGTCAAATCTCTCAGGTAGTGTATATGATAGATGTGCGGCGTATGATGGTAATCCTCTAATGTCTTTACGTGTGGCGCAGGAGCAGACTCCTACTCCTAGAATAAGCTCCTGTCTGAGGAATACTGTTCTATTTCTAAGAAGTTTAGCAATTATTGGTGATGAGACTATGACTACGTCGTAGTATGATAATTGTGAAGGTTCTCTAACTACTTCTATATTTGCATTGAAGTATTTTCTAGCAAGGTAGTAAATCTGTTCGGAGTCTGTTCCTATGGTGACGTCTCTAATGTCAACTCGTGTGCCTAACGAGAATCTGACTGGTTTAAGCCATAGCTTAAAGGCCATGTAC
>JAMOMD010000067.1 GCA_027068725.1 Thermoproteales archaeon
GTACGAGAGAGCTGACGTCATTGTTGCTTACGCACTGTTAGCATCCTATCTCAGATTCCCGTTCCTGTACTTAGAAGCTGGAAGTGGAGCACGTAATGCTGTACCTCCTGACATAGTTGCGAGATGTCGCGCAGTTTACAATGGAATGCTCATTGTTGGAGGCGGCATTAGAAGCGAAGAAACAGCTTACAAAATAGCAAGAGCAGGAGCAGACCTAATAGTGACAGGCACGGTAGTAGAGCAGGAACCTGACAAACTCAGAAAAATAATAGAAGCTGCACAGAAGGGAGGACTTGAGAGACGTAGAGCAAGATGAGTAAGAACATACTTGACATATGTAGAAGATGCGGTGCAAAATGCTGTAAAGGACCAAGCCCAACAATAACAATATTCGACATAATTAGAATACTCAAGTTTCTCAACGATAGGCCAGATAGTATAGAGAAATATTTTGAGATATATACACATGAGTATTATGTAAAGCATGTGCTTCCCTCTCGGTTTGGCATTAGGTTAAGTAATAATGTAGAAGAGCTCCTTAATAGGAGACTTGGAGATCTTTACAAGAACTTGCTCATAGTTAAACTGAGAAAGCGATCTGATAACTCGTGTATATTCCTCACAGACGATTACAGATGTTCAATATATGATGTGAGACCAATGGCTTGCAGAGCTTATCCTATGAAAATACAAGGTGTTGATAATGACTGTCTACTTGTGCAGGAGGGCATAGAACTGTCTGAAGAGAAGGTATTTTTAGAACAGTATATTAGAGAGCTTGTGCTACATTACGAGATTTTTGTAAAGTCTTACGTCTGTTCCATAAGAGATCTCGTTAGAGTTGTTGAGCTTTTCTGGAATGCTGTATCTTAGTTTTCTAAAATAGCCATTTACTATAAATACCAGCTGAACGATATGGCCTAAGAGTGCATGTCTGAGAGTGCCAGTGTTGATTTTAGCATAGTTATAGAGCGAGTAAAGAAGTTAGTTAGCAAGCTTGCTAATGTTCCAGAGACTTGTGTAAAAGTTTCAAGAGTTGAGTTTTCTTCAGATGCTACTATTATGCAAGTTATGGCTGACAGTCGATGTTTTAGAGTTAATATAAGCCCTGACGGTAGTATAAGATACGTAGAGGAAATTGTTGATATTGATAATACAAGATTCTGTATTGATAAAAAGTCTGCGATTGTGATTGTGTCGAGAAGGTTTCCACTATACTCTGTTGAAGATGTTATCGAGAAGAGTGATGGGTTTATTGTTAAGTTAGTATCACGAGATGGTACCAGAAGGATAACGGTCTTCGTGTCTTGTGATGGTTCTGTAAGAAAGATCTCTGATAAGGCTAGTGTAGACAAGATTGTGCGTTATATAGCATCATTTAAGAGTCTTATAGATAAAAGGCTATTGACGCGTATCCAACAACTTCGTCACTAAAGGCTAGTTCGCCATACATCTCAGGGTTTACTTTTACAACATCACCTGATGTTGCATGCTTTAGTAGCTTCACTTTTTTCACACCTATTTCTTTTGCGGCAACTATTGCTGCTCCGACAGCACCATATCCGCAGACTGATACCGAGTATTGAGCTATAACGGAGTAGAATCCCTTCAAGTCTAGTTGCAGTACTTTTTCTATAGCTTTCATGTCCTTCTTCACAGCAACTTCGTGAGGTTCGTAATGTGTCCAGTCTGTTGATGCTACAAATACTATTTCTCCAGGATTATACTCTTTCATAACTTCTCCAATAGCTCTTCCTACACACTCAGCTACATCAATTTCCTGATAAAAGAGGCATATTGGGACTATTTTGAATGTATTTCCTAGGAAGTACTGTAGGAAAGGTATCTGTACTTCGAGTGAGTGTTCTCGCACAAAAGCATACCAGTCTAGTTCAAGCATTTTGCACCTCTTCATTAGTTTTCTAGCAACTTCTGTATCAATCTCTACTTCTCCAAGTGGCGTCTTCCAGACACCCTCATCGCATATTGCTACTGGTGCACCAATGCCGTAGTGGTTAGGTCCAGCAATTATCACTGTTCGCGGCTTCTCGTACTTACATATTTCTATGAAGGAGAAGGCTGCGACAGGACCTGAGAATATGTAACCTGCGTGAGGCGATATTACGATAGGTACAGCAGTCACGTCAGGTTCACGCTCAAGCTTTACCTCTCCTGGACCTACTGGATGTCTTATGCACCACTCTATCTGCTGTCTTAGTTTCTCAGGATCGGCTTCATAGAATATTCCTGCTACAGCTGGCTCGCGTACTCGCGGCATGTCGGTCTTGTTGATGTTTACTAAAATATTAAACCTCACTAGTCCACTGCGAAAGTTTCGGTCTCTACAGCAGAATAGAACTACACGATAGATCAATAAGTTGTTTAATCGAGTGTCTACGCGCGATGCCTGACCTTTTCTTTGATTTATTTACGAAGGAGTTTCTTAAGGTGAAGGACAAGATAGGCACAGTAGCTCGCAGAGATGAGGGCACGTACCTGACGAAGCTTCTAGAATCCGTGAAACCTGACGATGTCTGGAGAGAGCTCAGACTCTACAGCAGACGCGACGATTACATAGTAGCAGCAGTGGACGGTGGTATACGCACAATACCTCTCAGTGATGGCACAGAGATCCTGATAGCACGTGCACTCGCAGTAAACAACTATGGTGCACAGCCAATTAGGACACTCATAACCGAGTACCTACCGGTACCCAGTGGCGCAGCCTACTGGACATACCTTGGACTTGTCGAGCTCGAGACATGCAAGAAATGTGTCATTGAACAACTTAGCAAGTTCGAGCGCAGAGACAAGTACCTACTAATTGATGGCAGCCTATATGCTAGATTAATAGCAACAATACATAACCTAATCCTGACAAGAGGATTCCTCGATCTGTACTACATTCCTGAAATAATGCTCTCGCTCATTAGACTAGCAGAATTACTTGAGCTCTGCAAGGAGCATGAAGTTAAGCCAATATTTGTGTCGAAGAACTCGAGCCTAAAAATACTGAAAGATCATATAATATTCACGCTTCTGAAAGATGCAGTAAAGGATAGCATAACGCTAAGCGTAGATCCTGAAATATTCGAGATATTCACTAAGGGAGCAGAGTGGTACAGCATTGTATGGCTCAGGAAGTACAGAAAGAAGCTAGTTGAGCTTGCAGGAAAGTACTCTGGCTCAAATAAGGAGCTTGTCAAGTACGGCATCAGGACAGTGATCGCACAATCAATAACGGACACGTGCATCCTGGAGCATATAGCACAGATGAATAGCATAACCTGTGCAATATCACGAAAGTTACTACTAGGTGCCGTTGACGCATACTTGAACGATAGGAAATTGACAAATCCTGACGCTCTATACAAGGTGATTCAGGATAGAGTTGAAGACTGCATAATGCTGAGAATGAGTCCAGAAGAAGAGGCAGAACATTATAGAGACTTAGCGAGACGTGTACGAGATCTATTAGGAAAACTTCCTAGAATACTTCTAACATATATAAAACTCCGTAAAGATGATACACCAATACTTGTCGAAATTCCAGTACAGAAGTGGAGATTCTTCGACGAGACAATTCCTCCTAAGATATTCTACGATAGTTTTAATATGTGGGATATAATTGAGTTGCTATACTCCGAGTATAAGGACCCATACCATTACAATAGGATGCTGTGGCTTGCACACAATTATGTGCATTTCAGCGAGAACGAGTTACAGGAATATACTATGAGTATAATGAAAATGCTAGATAAGATCCGTGGTAGAAGACTTAGAACGCTCTTAGTGAGTGCTTATGAGTGACGTTGTTGGTTATGTAGTATCAGCCGAGGGAAGTGGAATATTTTCAATAGCATTGAAGAGACTTGATGTAAGTAGGTACGATTATGTGTACTTTTATGTTAATGAGAAAGTTGATGGTAAGGTACAGCAGGTTAAGGTACTTGGGCAGATCATAGATATAAAGAGAGAACCTTACAGATTCACACCTGAGTCGTACATAGCTGATGTACTTGAATCAACGCCACAGGATAGTTTAGTTGAAGTTATTGTTGGTAAGGTGCTTGTACTTGGATATAAGAAAAATGGAACGATAGTACGCCCGAAGAGTGTTCCTCCAGTTGGAACTAAGGTCTATTTAGCAAATGATGATGATATAAAAGAGCTCATAAGAGTACCTGATGAGAGAGGGCTACACTTAGGATATCTTGTTACTAGACCCACAATAGATGTTAATATAGATGTTTATGGTCTTAGAAGACATTTAGCAATAATTGCAGCTACTGGAAGTGGAAAAACTTGGACTAGCATACTACTAATAGAGGAGCTACTTAGAAAAGGTGCGACAATAGTAGTTATTGATCCACACGGTGAGTATGTTCCCATAAAGAATAGTATAATAAGACTAGGACCGGAGTACGCGGATTCTGTAACTGTTTTGAAAATATCTGATTACCAGTTTGGAGAAAAGAAGTATCGTGTAGACATTGCAGACCTAGACTCAGAAACTCTCGCTACTTTAGCGAGAATTCCGCCTAATGCAGCTAAGGTTAGGTATGTTATATCTCAGGCTCACAAGTTATTACTATTGCTAAGAGAAGGTACTGGCGAGAGGAGAATATGTACCATAAGGAATTTACTTAGAGTACTTAAGTTAATAGCTTCAGGACATGCCACAAGTCTAACGAGAATTTGTCAGGTGCTTAGACCGAGTGTTAATCCAAGTCAGATAACTGATCCTAAAATTAGGAAGAAGCTTGATAATATTGTAAATGAGCTTAAACAGATGTGTGAAGAGAAGCGTAATAGAACTGTAGCAATGTCTGCAATAATAAGATTAAGAAAACTCGCGAGATTGGGAGTATACACCTACTTCTCAACTTCATTATCAACAATATTAAAGCCAGGCCATGTGACAATAATAAACCTGGCTGGAGTCAGCGATGAGGTTCAGGATCACGTTGCTCATCATGTGCTTACGAGGATATTGAACGCTAGAATTCGCTACGTCAGGAAGCTACGTGGACCTAAGTATCCTTATCCTGTCGTGGTCATTGTTGAGGAGGCTCACAGATTTGCTCCTCCGAGGAATAGAGAGAGAAAGTGGAGTGCAGAGACTCTCGCGAGGATTGCCTGTGAGGGAAGAAAGTTTGGTGTGTATCTTGTAATAATAACGCAGAGACCGTCGAAGATAGATCCTGACATTTTGAGCCAGTGTAATAGTCAGATTGTCTTGAGACTAATCAACGTGAAAGACATTGAGGCTGTTGTACACTCTAGTGAGGTCATTGATTCAGAGCTCTCGAGACTTATACCTCAGCTAAATGTTGGTGAGGCGATAGTAACTGGCCCTATAGTACCTATGCCATTGATAATTAAGCTCAGGGACAGAGTACTTGAGTACGGTGGCGGCGATATAGATGTCGTCGAGGAGTGGAGAAGGAGTCTTGAATCTAGGAAGGGAAGTACTAACGAGCTAATGAAAGTCATTAACGAAATTCTCGACGTTGAAGTACCGAGACTTGAAGTTGAGCGTGCACTACTCAATGTTAAGTCTGTTGAGAGCTACACGCTTGAAGATGGCACACTTTCAGGATTCGTAGATGGCGTATATGCTGAGATAAGGCTGAGCGAGAAGACGTGGACATGTAGCAAGTGTAGTAATCTCATGCTCACGCCATGTGAGCATGTTATTACATTACTTGCACGTGCATACGTTGATGGTAGGTTAAGAAGGTACATCTCTAGTAGAGGTGAGTAATCGATGCTGATTGCTCATTTAGCAGACATTCATATTGGCCATAGGCAGTACGGGCTTGAGCAGCGTGCAGAAGATTATGCTCTAGCATTCAGGAAGGCTATTGATAAGCTCCTTAAGCTTGCCGAGGAGGAAGAGCTTGAGCATGTTGTTATTTCAGGAGACTTGTTTGATACTACTAGACCAACACCTGCAGCTTACATAACGGTAATTGACTGTCTCAGAAAACTTGCTGAGGTCGGCGTCAGAGTTTATGTAATTAGAGGTAATCATGAGGCACCTGTAGTTAACCCAGTCGAAAATCCGCTAAAGGTACTTGCTTCAATGGGTCTCGTCACATATCTAGAACGTGACTATGCGGACATTGGCAAGGTCAGGATAATAGGTCATGGCTGTGTATATACTGAGCACCAGCAGAAGCTCTACTCAGCTCTCACGACGTTAACTGACCCGAATAGGGTTAACGTTGTCCTACTGCACCAGTATGTTGAGGGGACTCCCTTCTTGTACTACATGCCTAACGTAGATTACTATGCAATAAATAGCAAGGTCGTAAAGACACTGATAGCCGATAGAGATGGTATATTCCTATGCGGACATATTCACGAACATAATCTAAGACATCCCGAGCTTCCGGTCATTTACTCTGG
The DNA here is from genome assembly GCA_027068725.1 of Thermoproteales archaeon. GTDB lineage: Archaea > Thermoproteota > Thermoprotei > Thermoproteales > Thermocladiaceae > JAADER01. The sequence goes on from JAMOMD010000067.1 coordinate 6,415, forward strand.
CTCTCTAGAGATCTGGGACTCTAGAGAATTTGAAACGTACAAGTACAGCAATGGTAAACTTGTTAAAGTTCAAGATCAGGCACCAAAGGGATTTCTGCTAGTAGAGATCTCAGAGTCTTCAGGAAAGTTTAGGGTCAAGCCTATCAAGATAGAGCCAACGCGACGTATGATAAAGATAGAGATGGAGTACGACGAGCTTGACCCCGTTACGTTTAGAAGAGACATGCTTTACCTGATAGAGAACTTTGACATACCTGACGCGTACCTGCAAATTGAGGTTAGGGGAAGACTACGCGAGGGCTACTCTACAAGAGACTTGCAGTCTTCACAGTTTAGGAGAATGTTTCACAAGGTTTTGCGTGCTGACATAAAGTTAGACGTGGAGAAGCCTGAGAAGACAGTGACTAGGAAGAATCTCGCAGTAACACAGACCTACAGAGGAATAGAGGACATTATCAGGAAAGCAGTCAAGCAGGTGCTTGCGGGCGATGCCGAGGCTGATAAGGTGAGCGAACTCATTATTCGTCTCATAGAGAAGGCTGAAGAAGGTGATAAGAGTGGTATATTGAACTTGTTAGAAAAGTACATTGGAGTTAATATTAAGCCTGAGAAAGATATAACATCACTGCTCTTCGGGTAAGCCTAATGGCCGCCATCTTGGAACTGCATCTAGAGAACGTCAAGTCCATAGTATCAGGACGTGCTAAGTTCACGGAGGGTGTAAATTTCATATATGGCCCAAATGGCGCAGGTAAATCGTCGATTCTTGACGCCCTCGCATTTGCTCTATTTGGCACAGACTGGCTGAAGAGAGTAAGACTGAGACTAAGCGATCTTGTACGTGTACATACTAGAACTGCGATTTTTCGAGTAAAGGTACGTGGAGTAGATGGTAAGGTGTACATAATTCAGAGAGCAATAACACCTGAAAAGACAATCGAAGGAAGCACATACGTAGCTACCGAAGACGGCAAACGTCTAGCAACAAGAGATAAGGAAGTAACACAGTACGTAGAGAAGATACTAGGAATACCTCTCAGCGTTTTCTGTGAACTTCTCTACATAAGACAGGGCGAGCTGCGAGACATTCTCGAAACATCAAGACGAACAGAGACAAAACTCGATAGAGTCCTTAAAATAGAGACACTTGACAAATTAAGGAATGATTACCTGAGAGAAGCAAGAAAACAGCTTGAAGCTCATATAAGAAGGCTCGAAGGAAAACTCACATATCTAAACCAAGAGTTATCAAAAAGAAAGAGAGAGCTTGAAGAACTCCTAAAAGAGAAGGAGAATTCAGGTAGAAGACTTGAGGAACTCTCTCTGAAATTGTCAGAAGTAGAGAAGAGAAAAAGGGAAATAGAGAAACAGCTTGAGAATTACAAGTCGATCGAGTCTAGAATTAGAGAGATAGAGGCATTAATAAATGTGAAATTGAGAGAAGCTAACGAAATCAGTAAGAGGATATCCGAGTTAGAGAGCATCTTATCTAAGAGAGAAGAATACGAGAGAAAAATTAAGGAAATAGAAAGAATAGAGAAAGAGGTTCAGAAATTACAGAGAGAAAAGGAAAATCTTTTAGAACTTAAGAGTCGTCTAGAGAGTGAACTAGAGTCCATAAAGAGTTCTAGACAGACATTGGACAAGATGTACAAAATTAGAGATTCTCTTGCTAAAGAGCTTGAACGTATAAGGAAAGATATTTCGGAGCTTCAATCACTAAAGGATGAGCTTGAGAGACTTGATAAAGAAATTAAAGATTTAGAAATCAAGAAAGAGAAGTTAGAGAAGTATAGGGAAAAACTAAGTCAATATACTGCAATTGCTCAACGTTTAGAGGAAGAACTAAACCTGTTATCTCAGGCAGAGGGCGTATGTCCCTTATGTATGCGTGAGCTACCTCGTGAAAAAGCGCAGGAGCTGATGGAAAGAAAGCGTAGAGAGCTTGAGCAGACTTATGCTAAAATAGAGAAGTTGAAACAATTGATTAAGAAATATGAGAAACAGACTTCTAAGCTCGAGGAGCTTAAGGAGAGATACTATACTATTAAAGAAAAGTTGAGTAGACTTGAAGAGCTTGAAAATAGAAAATTTGAAGTTGAACAGAGGCTAAGAGACATTGAGAACGAGATTACACGCATTGAAAATATTGTTAAATCAAAGGAGGATATACAAGTCAAGCTGAGTAAAGTACAGGATAAGCTGAATAAGATAGAAAGCATGCTAAGTTCTTACGAAAAAGCATTAGAAGAGAAAGAGAAGATTCTTCAGAAGTTAAGTGAGATAAGACAAGCTGAGGCCGAGCTATCTGAGCTAAGGAGTAAACTATCGGCCATAAATGAAGAACTGAATCTATTACAGAAAGAGTACTCTAGACTTAGTTTAGAGTATTCTAAGGTCAAGGAAATAGAAGAAGAGTATTCCAAAGTTTGTGAAGTAGAGACTACTCTGAGAGATGAGATTAGCCAGTTATCTGGTAGATTGAAAGCTATAGATTCTCAGATTGAGAAGCTTAGACTAGATATTGAGAGTAAGGTTAGCGAGAAGAAAAGTATAGAGGAAGAAATTAGTAAGTATGTTTCTGCATATAGGTTTGTGTCTAAGCTTATGGATGTTATTGAGAAAGTTAAGCCTGTTGTTAGAAAGATTTTCATAGAGCTTCTTAATCAGGAGCTTAACTACATGTTTCTTGAGGTTTGTCATAAGTCCGCGTTTGTTTCTATTAGAGTTACAGAGGATTACGAGATTTATGTTAAGAGAAGAGATGGTGTAGAGTTGAGTGTTGATGCATTATCGATTGGTGAGAAGAACCTTGTAGCTCTCTTGTTTAGGTACGCTTTAGCTAAGGTTGTGCTTGGTCATATACCATTCCTAATTCTTGATGAGCCTACAGAGCATCTTGATGATGAACACAGAAGGAGGATAGCACAGTGGCTTAAGGATATATCTACTGATGTTGATATGATAATAATAACAAGTCACGTGGATGCATTTGAGACTGTTGCTGATAATATTATCAGGGTTGAGTTCATCAACGAGAAGGGAGAGTCAACCTTCAGAAACACTTAACACATCTCGAGCTTAGAGTCTAGTTTACGTGAAATTTGGTCTAGTAATAGCTGGATACGACCCTACCTCAAGTGCTGGAGTTGTGCTAGATGCACTAACGTTCAGGATGCTTGGAATATATCCTCTAACTGTAGTAACTACACTCACTGTACAGACTCCAAACAAGGTTCAGCGTGTCGTAACTGTTGATCCTCAGTATGTTGACGAGACACTTGACACTTTGACTAGGCATTTCAAGGTAGAGGCTGTGAAGATAGGTGTTCTTGGAAGTGCTGAGATTGCTAATGTAGTTGCTAACTATATTGAGAACATTGAAGCTCCCATAGTTCTGGACCCTGTCATACGTGCAGGAGATGGAACACTACTCACAGATCCAGCCACGCTTAAGGTAATTGAAGATAGAATTCTACCACGCTGCACAGTCGTTACACCAAACATACATGAGGCCGAGATACTGGCAGAGCTCGAGATTAGGACTGTGGACGATATGAAACATGCTGCTGAGACAATAGCGAAGAAGTATGGTATTGAACACGTGCTGATAAAGGGTGGTCATCTTCCACAGGGGGAGTTCATTATGGATGTACTATACGATAGAGGTAATGTGTACGTATTCTCTTCACGTAGAATTAACACGAAGGATGTACATGGAACAGGATGTGTACTATCGTCAGCTCTTGCCGCATTCCTAGCACAGGGATACGATGTTCCATCAGCCGTGCGAGAGGCAAGGAAGATCGTCGAGCACAACATTGCCTTCAGCATAGACGTTGGCTATGAGAGAAACCTGTCCAACGTCTTCTCGTACATCGATCTCGAGCTAGAACGATGTAGAGTCATTAGAAAACTCAAGGAAGCACTCGAGATACTCGAGGCAAGTAGTCAGTACGTTGTTGATCTAATTCCTGAAGTAAGGTCAAACATAGCCTATGCTCTGCCAGCAACATACGTGCGTGGTCTAGAGGATGTTGCTGGCGTACCTGGTAGAATAACAGCAATTGATAAGAAAATAGTCTACTTCTCGGAGCCCAAGTTTGGTGCTTCTAAGCACCTGGGTAGGGCAATCCTGACGATGATGAAGTACTTCCCAAGCATTAGAGCATGCATGAACATAAAGTATGAACCAGAGCTCGTGGAGATAGCTAAGAAGCTCGGATTCCGAGTCGCCTTCTTTGACAGGAGAGAAGAACCTGAAGAGATTAAGCATGTCGAAGGACGAACAATGCAGTGGGGAATTGAACGAGCAGTACGTGAACTTAAGGAACCTCCAGACATTGTGTATGACCTAGGAGACTGGGGTAAGGAGCCCCAAATACGAGTATTCGGAAAAGATCCAGTGGAAGTAGTGTACAAGGTAATTAGGCTAGGAATCGAATATCTAAAACTAAAAGAAAGACAAATCTGAACTTGTACTAGTACCTTACTAAATTCTTGATATTGTCTCCAGTACTACGGGTACAACATCTTCATAAAACTTATTTATGATATCTGAAGTCGGTATCTCACTCTCTTCAGGATTAACGAGACTATTTGATACTAACAGCACAGCAGCCGTTCTCACATTTCTTAACACACCTATCGTAAAGAGAGTTGCACACTCCATTTCAATTGATATAAAACCCAGCTTTGAGAGTCTTCTAGCTAGGTCAGGATTCTCTACATAAAACATGTCGTTACTTATAACATTTCCAAGCACTATTTTCCTACCTGTTGAAAGTTTTTCTTTAAGACTATTGTAAATCTTCAGAGTAAGTTCTAGATCAGGAACGGACGGCACATACACCTTCTCTGTGAGCTCAAGCACAGGGCTTGTGTCAAAGTAACCTGCAGCTCGAGCAACAACAATGTCTCCTCTCCTGAGATCAGGAATAAGTGCGCCCGTTGTTCCCATTCTGACCATTATCTTGACGCCTAGCATCACGAGCTCCTCGAATACTATCGCTGCTGATGGAGCACCAACTCCATGACATGCAACAGATATTCTAGCGTCTCCGTACTTTCCTGTAAAGAGTAGGAAGCCTCTGTGCGTGTTTACAGTTTCGGCTTTCTCAAGGAATTTCTCTGCTATGAATCTTGCTCTGTCGGGATCTCCTACTACAATTGCTCTATCAGCAACTTTTTCAGGTTCTGCCTTTATGTGTATGGGCTTTCTGTACATTGACTTGGGCTTCTGCTCTAGGACTCTTTTGGCACTATCCTATGAACTAGCCTACACTTAGACGCTACCAATAACACAGACAACGTCTTAGGTACAACAACCTTGTCAACCTTTACAATTTCGTACACCTTATCTCTAAACACGTCTTCGGTCACATCATCTGCAAATACTAGTTCTCTAAGATCCTTGAACACGACCTTCTTTGGTGCTAGCTCAAGATCCTTCTTGCTAACGACTATAGAATCAACTCCTGATATTACAATAACATCTCCAGACCTTGAGAGAGCCTCAATCTGAGACTCAATTGCTTTATGTATAGCCTCGAGAGTCATTATGTATCTCCTAAGCGCCTCATTCACAAGCTCGCCTATCGTTATTCCAAGCTCTCTAGCAAGCTTGAGCGCTCTCTCGTATACTGGTGTACTTATTCCACGTATGGTTATTATCTTGCGCTCCTCTGTCATACCTGTATTACAGTGATTCACAGATAGTTAATAGAATTACTCCGTCAACAGCCATCCTCAATACCATAACCTTATTGACCTACCTTAAAGAAAGCTAATCGAGCACTCATGCTAGTTCTATTATCCAGATCACAGATATATGGAGAAATAAGAGCACCATCATCGAAGAGTGTTGCACAGAGACTCTTCCTAGCGTCCGCATTAGCTGCTCCTGGAACAGTAAAGGTAGGAAACGTCCTGCTAAGTGATGACGTCCGTGCAAGTCTAAGATTTGCAGAAGCTCTCGGCATATCTGTAGAACTGAACGAGAATAAGAGAACAGTAACTCTGGAGATTCCTGATGAGAAGAGTGTCAAGACGAATGTCGTGGATTTAGGTGACAGTGGGACAGCATACAGGATTGCACTAGGCATAGCTGCAACACTTAACACAGAGATAACCTTAGAGTGTGGAAGAACTCTCAGAAGAAGACCAATTGGAGAACTTGTAAATGCTCTACACAAGCTAGGAGCCAAGGTCAGATACCTAGAGAAAGAAGGTTATCCCCCAGTCACAATTAGAGGTCCAATAAGAGGTGGAAAGATAGAGATTTCAGGAAGCATAAGCAGCCAGTTCGTATCCGCACTCATATATGCAGGAATTGGAAGTAGAGACGGTCTTGAAATACATGTTAAGCCGCCTATCGTATCAAAACCGTACATAGACCTCACTGTAAGAATATTGAAAAAATTCAAGGCTGATGTAGACTTAGAAGATCTCGAAGATGAAGGATTAATAATATATGCATATCCTTCAGAGATAAAGTTATCAGATATCGATATTCCAGGTGATTATGCTCTAAGTGCATTCATAATGGCTATTGCTGCAGTATCCGGAGATAAGGTTGTTATAAGAGGCTTCGATAGATCACTAAACCCTGTTGATTATGAGATAGTTGAGATATTCAAAGAGATGGATGTTAGAATAAGAGCTTTCGGCGATATAGTATACGTTGAAGAAACACCAGACATATCGCCTATTGAGATATCTCTCAAAGATAATCCTGACCTAGTGATGCCTGTTGCAGCTGTTGCAGCATTTGCCTCTGGAAGCTCAACTATTAAGGACGTGAAGCATCTTATATACAAAGAGAGCAATAGGTTAGAAGAGATTAAGAGATGCCTTACAGAATTTAAAATCAATGTTGAAATAGACGAGAGAGAGGGCATTTTGAAGATATGTGGAACAAGACAGACAAGTCCTGCAAAGATAGAACTTCCTGATGATCATAGGATCGGAATGATGTGCAGTGTTCTAGGTCTAGCAACAGAGGGTCAGACAGTGCTCTCGAGAGCAGAATGTGTCAAGAAATCTTGGCCAACGTACTGGAGTGATCTAAAGGAGCTAGGTGCAAGTGTTGAGATACGTGAAGAGTAGATTTTACATGTCTTAAAAACAGGACGTGTAGAATGCACAGGCGACACTGAGTACCCATTGTTTAAACAGGTATCTAATCTACATATATCTAATGAAGTTAAGAGAACTTCTATCGAGACAGCCATTCTTAATTGCGTGTTCAATACCTACACGTGATGTAGATACAGCAATAGAGAAGGCTGAGCTAGCGTATGAGCTAGGTGCCGACCTCGTGGAGTTCAGGATAGATTACCTGAACGTGATAAATTGCGAGGAATATGTCAATGCCGTTAATACGATAGTGAAAAATTTTCCTAGACCAAAAATAATAACACTGAGAGAAGTGTCTGAAGGAGGGGTCAGAGAGATTGATCATAAAATAAAATTGAAAGTACTGAAAGAGCTGCAGAATATTGAGGGGACTTTCGTAGATATAGAGCTCGAGTTTTACACAAAGTTTGAACAGTATTTAAGAGACTTGAAGTATAGTGGGCTAATAATATCAAAACATTACATATACGATAGACCAAGTGCTAGAGAGCTAGCATACGTGTACGATAGATCTAGATGTGTTCCTAATGTTGATCTCATTAAGGTAGCATCAGTTGTCGCAGGTAAGCAGGATGTGCTGTTACTAATAGATTTTCTACTTACTCATCAGAGAGATGAACCACCTTACGTGACTGTACTACCTATGGGAAATGTTGCACATATTAGACTAGCCATGGCTCTTCTTGGGTCAAAACTAGTGTTCTGCTCACTTCAAGAAGCTACAGCACCGGGGCAGGCACCTTTAGACGTGTGCGTGAAATTGAAAGAAATTTTAAATAGAATTCTCTGAGTTTTTCACACAATGTTCAACTATTTTTAGCTCTTCTCTAACTTCCTTAGAAGTCCCTCGATTATTCGTGCATGCCTCTCTTCGTCTCTTGCAGTATACTCAAACACGGTCTTCCACGGCTCATCGTGATGTCTAGCTTCTTCATGTCTCTCCTCAGCTGCCTTCTTCTCGCATTCTAGCCTCTCCTTCAGGAAGGACTTCAGGTCCTTAATCTTTCCTGATAGTACTAGAGCTCTAGCTCCATGCTCTGCCTCCTCTAAGGCTATCTTTCTGAGTGCTTGCGCTATCTCAGGATAGCCAGTCTCCTCTGCAAGTATTGCTGCTGCGAGATACTCCACTATTTCTATTGCTTCTCCTCTGATCCATTTCTCGAGATATTCTTCCAGCTTCATGTGGTTAAGTATTCGAAATGTACTAATAAGCATTTCCCTATAGGATGGTTAGGATTCCGAACCGGCGCAGGAGTCTCTCAAGGTAATGTTTTAACGTCATGCACATTCCTGTACATCAGTGCCGATAATAGTACTCAAGGAGAAGGAATCTGCGCGAGAGGTTGAGTCAAAACTTGCTGACCTAGGCGTAGAATATCGCAGATTGACAGTATATGGTAGACACATAATCGTTGCAT
>JAMOMD010000068.1 GCA_027068725.1 Thermoproteales archaeon
TTACGTACGAGATAGATTTTGAGATATCTGAATGTAATGCCTTCAGGAAGACCGAGCACTCATGTATTAGCTTTACTATATTCGAAGTGTTCGCTATCTCACTATTTCTGTACAGGTAGTATAGTAGTGCGCAATACTCGCCGGGGCCGCCTATTATGATGAGTGCATCTCCATCTAGGCTTGGTGATAGTGTAATGTTGCAGTGTACAGGTATGGGTGCAGAATATCCTTCTCTTACTCCGTACACGTACGGTTCAGGACATGCTATGATTGTTTCAGCTCCCTTGTTCTTTAGCATGTTGTATGTTACGTGAAATTCTCTCCATCGAAATCCTGGCAGTAGTACAATTATGACTTTCCTGCCTCTACAGTAGGCTCCAGCTGCTGCGCCATGTGGAGTAGCTCCATGACCGTACCTGTGCTGATATGTCCCTGCTTGTGGTGCTTGTTGTGTATGTAGAGTATGTGTTGCTATTATGTAGGCTCCTGTTGCTATTCCAGCAAGTACTGCAAGCGCTATCAGGATTATGAGTGCTCGACTCATTTAATGTACTTGTCTATTGAATGCTCAAATACGTAACCACACTTTGGGCATCTTATTATTGCAAAGTGAGCAAACAGGTACTCGTGTACTGGTGATTGCTGTCCCAGTCTATCGCCTACGGTTATCTCATGACCACATCGAGGACATTTGAGGACGAGCTTGTTTAGCGCCATGCGTTCTCTCAGCCTTGAATAGGGGGTTCTATAAGTCTTTTAACTCAATCACATTTCAATGAACAATAGTGCAGTCTAGCAAGTTCATTCTGGTATCGTGGGGAACCACTAACTACTGCCCACTTCGCTGTCCTCACTGCTACAGAGATGCTTCTCGAAGACTTCCTGATGAGCTTAGCACCCAAGAGGCACGTAGACTAATAGAGCAGATAGCGGACCTCAAGGCACGGATACTCGTATTCTCTGGAGGAGAGCCACTTGCTCGTGAAGACATAGTTGAACTTGTTAGGTATGCTCATGAGCAAGGACTTTTGCCAGCATTGGCGACCTCGGGACTTCTCGTAAACGAGAGAATTGTGCGAGATCTCGCATCAGCTGGGTTAAGGTATGTTGCAATAAGTCTCGACTCTCACGTACCTGAGAAGCATGATCGTTTTCGAGGCGTGTCAGGACTGTGGAAGAAAGTTGTTGATAGTGTTAGAATGTTTGTAGATCAGGGAGTTGAAGTTCAGCTAAACTTCACAATGACTGTAGAAAATGTAGAGGATCTCGAGGGTGTAGTTAAACTATGCGAAGATCTGAATGTGAAGTATCTGCACGTGTTTGATCTTGTCCCTGTTGGAAGAGCTACTGAAACATGGCGTAGACTCAAGCTTAGCACACTTCAGGTTATTGAGCGTTGTCTAAGTGTTATGAAAAGAGAGGATCTGAACGTGGACGTTAAGCCGACGTGTATTCCTCAGTTCTGGCCATATGTGATGATTAGGGAACCTGAGCTGTGGAATCGATTGAGAACTAGACATGCGCCTGGATGTATTGCAGGTAGGAGATACCTGTACGTGTCTCCGACAGGGGATGTGTATCCTTGTCCATATCTGCCCTATGTTATTGGTAACGTGAGAAGTCGCAGTTTGTTAGACATAGTATCGAGTTCGGGCATTATTAGTGCACTAGAACGTAGGGAACTCAAGGGCAAGTGTCGTTCCTGTAGATATGTTGACATATGTGGTGGATGTAGAGCTAAGGCTTATGCTCTAAAGGGAGATCTGCTAGACGAAGATCCTGACTGTCCGCTCAGGACGATAGGACAGTCATAGCTTTCTCAATTAGTTGTTCACACTTCTCTGGACTCACGCTCTCGCAGTATATCCTTATGATAGGCTCTGTGCCACTTGGCCTAACCAGGATCCACGTATAGTCAGGATATGTTAGCTTTAGACCATCGATTTCGCTTATCTTAGCTCCTTCCTGAGATAAAGCCTCTTTCAATTTCTCTTTTCTTTCACTAAACACTTTCTTTGGATCACTAACCTTGACTCCTCGCTTAATGTACACAGGCCTTCCATACTTCTCATATATTGTCCTCAGAATATTGTCAAGTCCCTGCTTAGCGTGAAGTTGCACAAGCATACAACCTGTTAAAATACCGTCCTTCTCAGGTATGTGCCATCTAAATGCTACACCACCACTTTCTTCTCCTCCTAAGTCTGCCTTTCCTGATATTAGAAGTTCTGCAATATACTTTATGCCAACTGGTGTCTCTACTAGAGAAATTCCGAAGGAGTCACAGATCTTGTCCACTAAATGTGTTGTAGCGACAGTTCTTGCAACTGTCCTAATCTTGCCCTCGCTCGCAAACACGTACGTGAATACTAGTAGAACCTCATTTCCACCTAGGACACTTCCATCGCTAAGCACAAGTGCTACTCTGTCACCATCACCATCATGTGCAATCCCTAGGTCAAACTTCTCCTCTGTGACCATCTTCCTGAGCTCGCTCAAGTTCTCCCCCTCAGGATTTGGAGATAGACCACCGAACGAGGGGTCAAACTCGTAGTGTATTTTCTTCACTTCATGACCAAGCTCTGTCAAGATCTTGTCCGTGTACCCGATTGTTGTTCCATAGAGAGGGTCAAAACATACTCTGAGTTTTCTACCTGATTTCTCGAGCAGAGATACGACATATTCTACATACTCGTCTCGTGGGTCAATCACGACATCAGGCATGGAAGGCTCAAGCGTTGTTATAACTTCCTCAATGTCCTCATGCTCCTTGGAGAGTATCTGTGTTATGCCTTCAGCATCTTCGTCAGGAATAGAGGCTCCATGCCAGTTGATTACTTTTATACCACAGTACTGTGGTGGGTTATGACTTGCAGTTATCTGAAACGCAAGATCGTACTTATACTTCCTCAGGTACCATGATACGACAGGTGTTGGTGTTGGACGTGCAACTAGCGTTGTCTCAATGTCGTGTCTCTTACATATATTAACAACAATCTTTGCGTAATGCTCTGCCTTTCTACGAGTATCGTAACCAACAAGCACTTTGTGAATATCATGCTTTCTAGAGAAGTACCTTAGACTAGCCTCAGCAACTGCCGCAACTACTCGCTCATTAAAATCGAAGTCTATAACTCCTCTGACACCGTCCGTTCCAAACTTTATTGAGGCTATATCGGACATTACAGATCACTATAGTTTATTTCAATGTTTAAAATGTTCCTACTTTATCGACAGTGAGCAGACCTTTACCACTAACAAAAATGTTAAGTAGAAA
>JAMOMD010000069.1 GCA_027068725.1 Thermoproteales archaeon
CTTTAATGTTCTTTAACTTACACAACTCCTCTATGTACCACCATTCATCTAGTTTAGGTGATAGCAAGATGTCTATGCTAACTATGTCATGTTCTTCAGCTATGTTGATCTCGGGTTGGAAGACTAGGTGCATTAGGTATTGTAGGTTACTTAAGTTTTTAGGTTTTACCTAGCTACGACTTTGTCATCTATTGCATATAGTTCGTATCTTGTTGTCTTGTTTTGTTTTTGTAGTTGTGCTCCTAGTACAAGCCAGACATGTCTACTATCTCTGTAGTAGTTTCTTTCTGGGTCTGTAAATGCTATTGTGAATGCTAGATCTAGTTTGTAGTGTTTTGTCCTGAAGTTCTTTATAATAGCTGTGAAGATGTGTCCGAATGTTGTTTTCTTTTTGTTCTGTTTGTTGACAGTATTTACAATCCAGTAGTTTAACTCTATGTTGCTGCTACTATACTGTAGTTCTTCTTCGATTATTAGCCAGCGGTCTTTCTCAGTTTCTTTTCTAACTAGTGTTGGCTTGTGTTGTATGGATTCCCCAATCCATAGTCGTGCTTTTCCTGTAACATCATCTGTTATGTATAGTGTCGGTATTGGTGTTGTGTTGTCCTTTCCTTTTAGTGACATGTATATTCTGCCCGTTGCCTTGAATATTCTCCATTTGTTTATCCTGTAGAGGTTGTGTACGTGTGTGGCAAGCATTCTTGCTTTGTATGTTTCTTCTTGTGCAAGTTCTATTGGTGCTGTAAGCTTATTCACTATGTATATCTTCTTTGTAAGGCGATCTGCTATTATTGCTAGTACTTGCGGAGAATCGCCTGTTTCTGGAATGCGGTCTTCCACAATTACAACACCTACTCGTTTTGGTCTCATCCAGAAGATGAAAATGTGTGGACCATAGATTGTCTCTTCCTCGTCTTCCCATCTTGCTGTAGCGGACTCATATTCGGGAACTAGGAGAATATTTGCTACTATTGTCTCGCTACCTTTGACGAGTGCATACTTTGGTACTTCATAATTCACCTCTTCCCTAATGGCAATGCTCTGCATTGGTCAGTTTTCATGTGCGAAGTTTTTAACATTTACTACCTTGACTATGCCAGTAACGTCAAGCCCTTTCCCTTCCTTTAGTGAGAAGACTAGTATCCTCTGAAAGAAATTATCGTGAGCATATTTTGCCAGTAACCACTGTGAACGCTCTACGTTGGCGGGTTCCCATACTTCAGGTGTGACATGTATTTGCATGGGAGACTTGCAGTCTAGCTATTTTATAAGTTTTACATGTTAGTACTATGGTACAACTATTATGTACTTGTTGTAGAGTGGGTGATACTCGCAGTACATGTTGTTTCTGTTTGCGAGTTCACGTAATTGATCATCGTCAATATAAGGTATTTCTAGAGGATTCCCAGGTAGTTCAGCTATTATTGGACTACCTGCAAGTCTTCTCGCTTTTTTGAGGAATAGTATGAGTATACTTTCGTCTCCGTAGAAGCTAATGAGTTGTAGGTACACTATTTTGTCACCGTTCCATAGTCGTTTCTCGATGCTGCGACATATGTCGAAATTGAATATATCGAAAACTTCGCGCTTTAAATAATCCTTTATTTCTACGATTATTCCACCTCCCCCTACTATAAGGTTATACAGCTCCCTTATTTTACGAATAAGTTCCTTATCTGACATGACGAGACCTATTTTGATACTAAACTTTTTAAGTTTTACCTATGCTTACATTTTCTAGCCTGTTCCTGATGAGATTCAGTATACTGTTATAGAGTTCTATTGTTTTTCCTTCTTTTAGCTTGATGAATAGTTCCTCTGTTGTTTTGTCTGGGCCGACAGAGGGCAAGCGGAGCATGTTATTAATAGTTCTTTTACTAGGGTTGGTACTTCTCTTTGGAGTGTTAGCTCAACTATCAGGTACATGTCTTTTCCTGTTGTTTTTAGTCTGGTTCTTAGTAGTGCAATGTCTATGCCTTTGCTAGTATCGATATACTCGATGCTGTGAATATTTGCGCTTTCGGAATAACGTACCCACTCTGCTGGATACGTTGCTGTCCTTATCTGTTTCGCGCGCTTTCTAACATGTTTTAGCATTTTTTCTAGCTGTTCCTTAGTTACTTCGTCAGCGTCATTACCTATCTTCAAGACATACTTCTTCTTTAGTTCAACTTCTCTTTCTTCAAGTACTCTTTCTAGCTCAAAGCTTAGACATTCTGCATAAGCCTCATTATCTGCCACTCGTTTTATAGCTTCGAGCAGCATCTTTAACCTAGAAACGAGCTGGCGTAGCTGAGAATATTTCTCAAGGAAGTATGGTATGTAGATGATATAGTTTATTTCGTACTTTTCTATAAGTGATAATGCTCTTGTTGCTGGATCGTATTTTGTTCGTTTGCTCACGCTAACTTCGTCTATTAGTAGTAGTGTTCTTTCATCTACGATTATTCTTCCATTTTCTGACTTAACGTATATTCCTAGCCTTTTTGCTTCGTCAACGATTTCCTTTACTGTCTTGATTAGCATAGTGTGTAAAAGAGGTGGTACATAAATGTAGTTACAGCAGAATTCTACTACCTGTTTTCTGACTAGTCTTACACGCATATGAAAATAGCAAACATCAGTCTTTTAAGCTTTACCTACGGTATTTGCTTTTTGCTGCCTCCATTATCTTGTTGAAGATTTCTCGCATCATCTTGACTGCCTTCTCCGACCTGTAGTTCTTCCAGATGCTGAGCCGTTCACCATCTGTTTCTGCATAAATGTCTACGCGAAAGGTATCGTCTGTCAACACCTTAATTGTCTCCATGTCATGTATGTTATGTCCAAGTGAATGGTAGTATGTCTCGAACCTAATTGTTTCATGCTCAGGCTCTATGTGAAAACTTACTGGACCCCAAGAGAAGTCTATACTTAACGTTGCAATCACACCTTCCCGCCAGCTGCGAGAAATAAACTTCGTTAATCTTGTCTTGGACATTTTCATTACTGTTTCATAAAGTTTTGTCAATATCCTAATCAGGTACGGTTGGTACTGATCCTCATTCTCGTAAAGGAACTTTAGTACGTCTTTCGGATTCATTTTAAGAAATGTATAGTTTTGGTACTTTTCTTGTTTTTACTGTATTATTCCTCGATTATGTCCCAGTCCTCTTCTTCCTCCCAGAATTCTTCTTCTATTTCTTCTTCCTCGTCCAGCCAAATGTCTTCTTCGAAGTGTCTTATGTAGGTCATGGGTTTTCTTGTGCTTTTTCTGTTT
>JAMOMD010000070.1 GCA_027068725.1 Thermoproteales archaeon
AGGACTCTGACACGTATCTGGTAGCTGCTACACTTCGTCCTGAGACCATATTTGGAGTAACGAACGTGTGGGTACACCCTGACGCAACGTATGTCGAGGCTGAGATCAATGGTGAGAAATGGATAATCTCCAAGAAGTGTGCATGGAAGCTCCAGTATCAGGACAAGCATGTCAAGATCCTGCGAGAGTTCACTGGTCGAGAGCTTATTGGAAAGATCGTAACTGCACCTCTAGTCAACAGGAAGGTTCCTGTACTTCCTGCACTCTTTGTCGATGATGACGTTGGAACAGGTGTCGTGTACAGTGTTCCAGGACACGCACCTTACGACTACGCTGCACTGATAGACCTCAAGGGAGAGCTAGGAGACAAGTTTGGAGTTAGGCACATTGCAGAGAAGATCGAGCCAATCAGCATAATAAGATCAGACCTTGGTGAGCTACCGACAGTTGATGTCTACAAGAAGTTAGGCATTACAACACAGCTCGACAAGGCAAAGCTTGACGAAGCAACGAGACTTGTGTACCAGACCGAGTTCTACACAGGAGTAATGAAGGAGAACACGCCACTTGCAGGAATGAGAGTTTCTGAAGCTCGTGAGAAGGCGAAGAGCATGCTACTAGAGCAGGGCCTTGGCGATAAGATGTTTGAGCTAGAACCTCCAAAAGTGTTTACCAGAGCTGGAAACAGGGTTATTGCAGCAGTAATTCATGACCAGTGGTTCATTGACTACAGAGTACCTGAGTGGAAAGAGACGGGGCTGAAGTTCGTCAAGGAGATCCTGAAGGTCGTGCCTGAGAAGTACAGGCAGCAATTCATCAGTACCATAGAGTGGCTTGAGCTTAGGCCATGTGCTAGAAAGAGAGGAATTGGAACTAGACTACCTTGGGATCCTGACTGGATAATTGAGTCTCTGAGTGATTCAACTATATACATGGCATTCTACACAATTGTCAAACAGCTACGCCAGTCAGGACTTTCAGAGAAGTTAACTAAGCTTGTAGAAGACGTCTATAGAGGAAACGAAGATGCGTTGAGTAAGATAGAGAAGCTTTTTGATTATGTATTTCTTGGTGTTGGAAATGTAGAGGAAGTTGCTAAATTATTCGAAGTTGAGCCTAGCATAATTGAGAGTATTAGAAGAGAGTTCCTCTACTGGTACCCTGTTGATTTAAGACATAGTGGTATTGACCTGATACCAAGTCACTTGACATTCTTCATAATGCATCACATAGCCATATTCCCACCTGAACTATGGCCACGTGCAATATCGCTCAACGAGTACGTCATTAGGGAAGGTAGAAAGATGAGCAAGTCCCTTGGCAATGTGCTTGAGATATGTCGAGCAGTTAGAATGTACTCAGCAGACGTCGTTAGACTGTACATAGCCTACGCAGCTGATCTTGAGACAACGCTAGACTGGAGAGACTCGGAAGTCAGGATGATAGTTGACCAGCTTGAGAGATTCTGGAACATTGTGAACAACATCATAGCACTAGGCAAGCCAAGTCGAGAGTACTCCTACAATGAGCTTAAGCTACTGAGCAAGTACGCGATAGCAAGCATTAGAAGAACAGTAAGAAAAGCAAGACAGGCACTCGAGAACTTCAGGTTGAGAGAGTACGTTGTCGAAGCATTCTTCAACGTGATGAATGTAGTAGAGGAGTACCTGAACAACTTCAGGACATGTGACATAGATATTGATGAGGCACGATACGTGCTTCATCACATTCTTGAAAGATGGCTCAAGATTCTGCAACCGGTCATACCGCACATCTGCGAAGAGCTATGGCATAGACTAGGCAATGAAAGCTTCATCTCACTAGAGAAGTGGCCTCCTGAAGAAGAGTACGATGAGGAGCTGCTTAAGGCACGTGAACTAATTGAGAGAACACTTGACGACATTAAGAGCATTATGAGAGCTAGAGAGAGAAAGGTCAGGAAGGTCTACCTATACGTCGGTCCTGATGAAGTGTTGTACAGGCTCGTGAAAGACATTGTTAAACTGCTAGACGAGGGTAAGAACATGAGAGACATAATTAGAGAACTTGCTAAGAGAGAAGAGTACAGGAGTATAGCTTCGAAAGTTCCTGATATTGTTCGAAAAGTCGTGTCAGGTCAAGTGCCGAGAATAGTACTGTCGAGAGACAAGGAGCTGGAACTGTTTAGGCAGTTCTCACGTTACATGAGTCTTAGACTAGGCGTAGATGTCGAGGTTCAGGATGCTCAGAAGCCTGTGTATGATCCCTTGAAGAAGGCTAGTCAGGCACTGCCTGGAAGACCAGCAATATACATTGAGGAAGAAGCTTCCTAAACTTCTCCTTATCTCTTCTGTGCTCTTGTAACTACCGTGTATTTACAGGATAGCAGATCGTCAATTATCTTTTCGTCAAGCTCGAAGTACTTGGCATATTCCTGAAGAACTGGTCTTAGTTCCTTAATCTCGTGCTCGTAAAGTTCTCTATATTCCCTGACCGTCTTTATTATATGAGTACTCTCGTACAGGCACTTTGCTAGTCTAAGTGCAAAGTCTTTCCCACTCTTCTGAAGCACCTCCTCAAGAGTCTCGATGTCGCCATACTCTATGTCCTGAACGAGCTCTGGTGGTACATCTCCTTCCTCGATTAGTGCTTGTAGAAATGTTACAAACTCTAGCTTTGGTGGTCTTAGTCCAATCTTGTGTGGCGTTACTTTGCCTCTAATGTAGACTCTGCCACCTACCATTCCTGTTCCAACATGTCTACCGGCTAGCTCTATGGATGCATTGCTCATTAGTGCATCTATTCCAAGAACCATCACGACGCCGCCAGCCATGTACTCTGCAAGATAGTCATCTACTCTACCACCAACTATGAGGTAGGGTCTCTTATCCATGTACTCTCTCATCAGGATGCCAACTCTCGTTCCTGCATTACCACGTACGAATATGTAGCCTCCCTGCATTGCTTGCCCAAGCACGTCTCTTGCATCACCGTACACTACTATTCTTCCTCCATGCATCGTATCTCCAACATCGTCCTCGACACTTCCGTACACTATGATCTCGGTATCCTCGTTCAGGTTGCCGAGACAGTTACCAGGTATGCCAAATATCTCAAGTCTAACTCCTGTAATACCAAATCTCGCAATATTTATGCCAATGTACCTCTGTCCATAGACGTTGTACACCTTTATTATCCTGTGACCCTGAAGCGCCTTCTCAAGTATCTTGTCGTTAAGTGTTCTGTAATCCATGCCCCATGCATCTATGACATTATCTTCCTTCGGCACTTCCTGTCTAGCACGCTTCAGATACTGCGATACTCTGACGTTCGTAGCCTCGTAAAACAGCTCGAGGTCTATGCTCGATCTACCATAAGCTATGATACCACGCTTGTAGGATGCTATGAAGAAGCTTCCTGGCTCAAGCTCCCAGACCTTTGCTTCTGGATTAATCATCCTTATCTGACACTCCTCACTAGCTACATAGTAGTAGTTCTCGTCCTCGCCCACAACTATTGGACGCAGCTTCTGTCGATCAACCATTGCTATCAGGTAGAGATCATCTTCAAGGTATATTCCAGCAGCAACTGCGAAGGGACCATCCAGCACTACGCCATAGTACTTCAGTCTGATGTCCTTAGGAAGCGCACGATCACCAACAAATATCTTAGATGCAATATCTACAGGTAGGCCATCTATCCTGACGAGCTTGTAGAACAGGAACGCTATGCACTCACTATCTGTACCGACAAAGCTTCTTGCAGGTGAGTAGAAGTACAGGAAGTTCATGTTTGAGCCAAACGAGCTTATGTCACCATTGTGCACTATTGCTACATCACGTGCAGCAAATGGATGCGACCAGTATGGGTAGTAGCCTGGACTATTTGTTGGCTGTCTCGTATGTGCTACCCATAGATCACCCTGAAAGTTCTCAACACTGTACAACTTTGCAATATCGAGTGGATAGCCAACTCCCTTGAAGACTCTCAGATGCCTACCCCAGTAGTATACGCGTCCTGTCTTTCCTTCCTGCCATAGTCTGTCATTTATATCAAATATGACATTGTCCAAGAGGTTAACATCATGTACTTCTACTGTTATTTCATAATCAAGCACTTTGTCAGTCTCTACTCTCTTACTTACCTGTACTATAGAAAAATTCTCGGACAATATCTTTAGTACAGTATCAAAGCGATACTGCTCATTACCATCCTTTATCAAGAAAAGCCCAAGTCTGTAGACGTTCTCAGGAAGATCAGACCCCACAGTCATCACAGCATATCCTGCACCATATCGAGAACCACGAAAACGCACAAGATCAATTGCTGCAGCTACTAGCTTGCCATCTATCTTATCTGCATGCGGCTTACGCAGTATTCCAAATATGCCGCAGGATGACACATCTCTGAAAGTCACTGAACAAAGTTGTGCTTTTGGAGGTATTTATCCATTACATGAAACTAAGGACTAGAAACGTCTACTGCTCTGCCTTAAGCTCGTAGCATAGCTTATCGTCAACAATCCTCCTGACAATGATCTTCTTCTGCGCGAGCTGCTCAATAGCCTTCATTAATGTTGATAACTTTATTCCACGAAGCTTAGCCCATGCAACAAGATCATCCTTGCTCACTAGTCCGCCTCTCTTCTTAAGAAGCTCAACTATCTTCTCGGCAACTGATTCAACATCCTCGACAGGTTTTGCCACTTGAGAAGTAGTGCTAGCTTTCTTAGTAGTGGCAGTGCTTACAGTGGTCTCAGTCTCCGCCGCCTTGCTCACAGTCACAGACTCGGACTTTGTGGTAGTCTTCGACTCTTCCTCTTCCATCAGGAATGCCGTTATTCCTATGGTCTGTTTCGACTCCTCTTCCTTCTTCTTTTTCTTCCTACTAGTTGGCACGAGTGAGCCCTAGTCATTATCTCCTGAGCGAGATTAAAAAGGGAAGTGTCGACGTCTTGGTCAATATACACACATTTTTAATAGTGTCCCTGCTCAACGCACATTGTGAATCCTCGAGACTACACATGGATCATAGGCTCAGCATGGCCTTACGTGAATTTTGTTCCTCACTTAGGTAATCTCATAGGATCGACACTGAGCGCTGACGTGTTTGCAAGATATCTACGTCTAAAAGGTGCTCGCGTAATATTTGTCAGTGGTAGTGATGTACATGGAACTCCAATAGAAGTTGAAGCACGAAAACTTGGTGTTGATCCAAAAGAATATGCACTAAAGATGCATGAAATTGTTACAAAACTATACGAGCTATGGAACATAAGTTACGACAACTACACGTTAACGGAGACTGACGTTCATATAAAGTTTGTTAGGGAATTCTTCTTGAAACTATACGAGAGAGGCTACATATTCACAAAAGAGGACGAGCTACCATACTGTCCCGTAGATAAGATATTCCTACCTGACAGATTCGTCATAGGAACATGCCCATACTGTGGCTACGAGGAAGCACGAGGAGACCAGTGCGAGAAGTGTGGAGCACTTCTAGAGCCAAAACAGCTCAAGAATCCTAGATGTGCTGTCTGTGGCTCTAAACCAGAGTGGAGAATAACAAAGCACTGGTATCTCGACTTGAGAAAGCTTGAAGACGATATCAGGAAGTACATTGAGGAGAACACGAACTTGCCCGAGAACGTGAAGTCTGCAAGCTTGTCAATGCTCAAGGCTGGTCTCAGACCTAGAGCAATAACTAGAGACAACAAGTGGGGTATTCCTGCACCATTTCCAGGAGCAGAAGACAAGACAATATACGTATGGTTTGAGGCAGTGCTAGGCTACATATCAGCAACAATCGAGTACTACCTAAAGCAGGGCAAGCCAGCTGAAGAAGCATTGCAGGTATGGAAGAGCCCGAACACGCGCGTCGTGTTCTTCATAGGAAAAGACAACATACCGTTCCACTCGATAATACTTCCAGCTCTACTCATAGCATCAGGAGAGGGATACGTACTGCCCTACACAATCTCAGCAACAGAATACCTCCTATATGAGGGACAGAAATTCTCGAAGAGTAAGAGAATTGGAATATGGATTGATGAGGCTCTGAAAATATTTGATAATGTCGATTATTGGAGATTCATTCTAATATACATTAGGCCAGAGAACAAAGATGCAAACTTCACATGGGATCAGGCAGTTGATATAGTGAACTCAATAATAAATGACACTATTGGAAACTTCATACATAGAGTACTATCATTCATAGATAAGAGACTTGGAGGAAAGACACCAAAAATTAGCAAACTTACGGAGCAAGATAAGGCAACTCTACAAGAAGCACTTGAAACATATGAAGAAGTTGATAAACTATACATGGATATTAGACTCAGAGAAGCTCTACACAGGGCTGTCGATATTGCTAGAATCGGCAATAGGTACCTGAATGAGAGAAGACCTTGGGATGTATTAAAGACAGATATAGAAGAGGCCGGATCCATAATTGGTGTTGCTTTACAATTTGTTAAGATGCTTGCTTTTGCTCTATATCCTGTCATGCCATCTTCAATGGCTAAGCTGTGGAACATGATTGGTTACGATGATTCTATAACGAACCACTCCTGGGATGAGGGTAAGGAACCAGTTAGAGAAGGTCTACAGGTACGTGATGTTAAGCCACTTTTCAGAAAAGTTTCTAAAGAAGATATTAATAAGAGACTTGAAGAACTTAACAAAGATAGACAAGAAAGATGGAGTAGAAAATATCCTTGGGAACAAGTTGCTCTACAGCTCCAGATCTCTGCTTAATTTTAGTTCTATAAAAGTTTTGTCAAGACCCTGACATAGAACTTTCCTTGCTAGATGTGTCAAAATTTCTACAAATGCCTCAGCAGGCGTTAATGATCTGAGTTTTAGACCTAGCTGACTTGCTACTTGTTTTGCAATTTCTGTACATCTAACAAGATCTTTACATCTTAGACAGTTAACAGGAGGTTGTCGACCTGTGACTATTATAAGGCCAGTGCGCTTATCTACAAAGGCTCCCTTATTATTTAGTATTGATATTTTAACAAAGTCGCCATCAGTCTCTATCCTGTATACTAGAAATATGCTTGAAGCAAGTACGTAGTCTCCATCACCTTTCCGCACAACCCAACCTGACTTGAGGAGAGCATTCAGATGGCGATAGACTGTGGACTTTGCAATATGTAACTTCTCTGCAAGCATTGTAGGTCTGGTAATTCCGAAGACTATCAACTTCAGGATGGGGAGTCTCTCTCGGTTGAGAGCGATGTCGAACATGTCTTCTCGAAGAAGGCGAATCGTGCCGTTGGATGCTATTGGTGGAAGTACAGGAAAGTTAATTACCTCAGCCTCCATCTATGAGATAAATTAAGTCCTTGTCTCTTTAAAGCAGTATGTGCACAGTCTTAAATGAAAGTTATTACATGCTATTTGCGTAGTCCAAGTATTATACCTACGACAAAGCCCACGGCCCCTGGCCCAATTGTCAGTATTCCCAGACCTACGAGAAGTGTGTAGATTACGCTCCATATCTTTTCTGCACTGCCAATGAGCTTGTACAGGACGTCCTGAAGAGAGGAGCCGAGAGACCAGAGACCTAGTAGTGCTCCTAGGAGAGTCAGGACGAACATCATTATGAGATACTTAGCTGCGCGTACTGTAGCATAGCCAAGTCCTAGTCCTACAAAGAACTCGATTATCATTGCTATATAGCTCTGGTAGTGCGATAGGACACTTGCAAATATCTGCTGTATAGCAACCTCGTGCATGTCTGTGTGAGATAGCTATAGTGTATTAAAGAATGCTCGGTTGAACGAAGGTTCTTAGCTTAGGTCTACGTGTGCTTACCTGAAGAATGGCTAGGAGATACTCTTGGAAACCTATAAGCAAGAAGTGCAGAATTTGTGGAAGAGAAAGTCCACTTATTGCTAGTATCCTAGGCGTATGTCCTGACTGCATAAGAGAGAGGTTTCACGAAGCACAGAAGTACATCTATGAAGCACATAGAGCAAGTCGTGAACGTTTCTCTCTTCCGTACCCTACTCCATCCTCTCCTGACGGTAAGCTATGTGGACTCTGTGCCAGGATGTGTCGCCTCAAGCCAGGTGAGGTAGGGTACTGTGGACTTGTTGTCTGTAGACAAGACTCGAAACTAGTCAGACTTAGCGGTGGACCAGAGTGGGGAGTACTTGACTGGTACTATGATCCACTTCCAACAAACTGTGTTGCAGAATGGTTCTGCCCAGCATCAACAGGAATAGGCTATCCTAAGTACGCAGTCGTCAAGGATGGGCCAGAGATAGGCTACTACAATCTTGCAGTATTCTACGGATCCTGCAATCTTGACTGTCTCTACTGCCAGAACTGGCAGTACAGAGAGTACCATCTAATGCCCTATAACAAGCGAGTACACGTAGATGAGCTAGTCAAGGCAGCAGACGAGAGAGTCACCTGTGTATGCTACTTTGGTGGTGACCCAAGCTCACAGATGGTACATGCCCTCCTGACTTCTAAGAAGATACTGGAAAGAGCAAGAAGAGAGAACAGGATAATGAGAATCTGCTGGGAGACGAATGGTCAAGTGAACATGGAGCTCTTCAGGAAAGCCATAGAGCTCAGTCTAGTAAGTGGTGGTATAGTGAAGATAGACATCAAAGCAGGAACACCACAGATGTACAAGGCATTGACAGATGGAGACTTCGAAATAGTGAAGAAGGCTATTCAGGAAGTTGCAAAGCACTTCAAGAAGAGACCAGAGGTACCTCTTCTAAATGTCAGTCTTCTAGTTGTGCCCGGGTACATTGACGAGACTGAGGTAGAGGCAATGTGCAAGTTCTTGAACGAGGTCTGTCCTGAAGCTCCTGTGTCTCTTCTAGCATTTCACCCTGACTATCTGATGACTGATCTACCACCAACAAGTCGTCGTCACATGAACACGGTAGTCAGGATAGTGAAGGAGTACGGTTTCAGGTATAATGTCGGCAACGAGTGGCTACTAGGCGACTACTATTAAAGATCTGGTCAGCGTCGTGGGTTCTCCTCATTTACTCAGTGGCGCGGACTCCCTCATCACTCTACTCACTACGAAGTAAGTCACCAATACTCTGCTCGCTACCACGCTTGGCAATTTTTATACGTGTCTCAAGTGGCACACGTAGACCAAGCTGCTGAAGTATCTGATAAAGCTCGTAGTCCGAGAGCTCGCCAATTCTCCCACTTCTGTACAGTTTCAGAATTTCCTCAAACACTCTAATGGCAGTATCTCCATAGAGCTCTACTGCTCTATCAATTATCTCCTCAGCACGCGAGCCCTTCACAATCTTCTTAATCTCCTTAACAACATCCTGAGGCGTCAGTACTCTCTGCCTAAGCTGCTGCTCCTGAATTTGCCTCAGCTGCCTAAGCTTAAGCTCCTGCCACGTCTGTGCTGCCTTCTTTCTAAGAAGTTCTTCAAGCTCCTTATCCTCCGTCATGTTAGACATCTATGCCACACTCCTTAAGAATAATTCTTGCTTTCTCATCCTTTAACCTGACATAGCTTACAGGAGGATTTAGCCCAAGCTTACGCAACTTCTCAAGTGGAACTTCTCGACATCTTCTAGGTTCAACAACTTCTATGGCCATGACTTTGTTAAATCCCTCAACATAGGTGAGATCCTCCTCATCAACACCGATATCTCCAAGCTCTGACAATATCTTACGCAGCTGCTGTGGAGATGTGACGTAGACCTTGCCAGCCTTGAAATATCCGAGTATTGCCTTGACAGGAGATGAGAAGTACATTATTATGAGATCGCCAGGCTCTATCACAACATTGACGCACTTCCTGAGCTCGTACTTCTTTCTGCCTTCCAATATTGCGTACCCGTACTTGGGCTTTATTGAAAGAAGTATAATCTTCATACGCGTACTTCGAATAATAGTGACAGTAATCTATTATATAAACTCAATCTCCAGTTCTGAGACGATTAGACAAGTGAGCACGAGTAACCTAGCGTAGTTAGCTCCTAGACATGAACACCCAATATAATTTGTATTTAAAATAATGCATAGCTACAACACTCATGAAACTCTCCAGAAAAGGAGCACTATCAAACATAGTATGGGCAATGATAGGAATGCTAATGGCGGCAATACTCGGAGCCGTAGTATACCTAGTAGTAATGCATGGCCTCGGTGCAAACGCACAGCTAGCAGTAAGTGCCTACACTATAGGAAGTAGTAAGCTAATCGTAGACATAAAGAACATCGGCACAGGAACCGTAACAATACAGAGCGTACAAGCACTAGACTATCAAGGAACTACACTAAAATGTAGCATAGACACAGTAAGCCTCAGAGGAACAACAACACAACTACCCACAACTCTAAAACCAGGAGATACACTCACAATAACACTTACAGGAACAGACTGCATAAATGCATATAGAATAATTGTAAAAACAACAACAGGAACACAAATAGGCTACATACAGGGATAAGAACACAAAACCCAAAAATCAAATAAAACACTCTACTACAATCCCAAAATCGTTTTCTTAACCTTCTTCACATACCTACTTACTTTCTTATTCTTTCTTTTTTAAGAAAAAGAACCTGACTTATTTCATTAACTTTTCACACTAGGTAACAAAGCCGTAAGTTAAAGAAGGTTAAATATGTGAAGAAGAGCACACCTGGAGGTTTCTTGGTGGGGCCGCCGGGATTTGAACCCGGGATCACTCGGGGTCTCGCACCCCACGGGGTTCCACCTATGTCCCCCGTGGGGGCGTCCCAAGCCGAGCCTTAGGGGCCCCTGCTCGGGGCCTATCCTACCAGGCTAGACTACGGCCCCGCTATTGCTCGTGATTTTGGCGTGGCCGGGGTTTTTTAAGTCTTTTTTCAAGTACGTGTCATAGTTAAGAGTCGAGCTGGACGTTCTATGCAATGCCACTTCCAAGTGTTCATATTGCTGTTGGGATTGTACTTGGCTTGCTAGCGTACGTTATTGATTTCAGGAATCCTCTGATACTGGTTGCGTGTGTTATTGGGTCAGTATGTCCTGATTTTGATGTACTTTCAGGTCATCATAGAATTACGGTATCTCATAGTTTGATTATTCCAATATCTTTACTATTGGTAACACTTTTACTGAGAGGGAAATGTAGGAAAATTGTTAGATGGTTCTCGTTAGCTTATTTGTCACATATTATATTGGACTTGTTTAACTGGTATGTGCCTATCCTGTATCCTATCCTTAACGTGTGTGTATGGGTTCACGTTGCTCCTGCATTAACAGTTCACGGTCTCGTGATATATCACGTAATTAGCGTGATCAGCTGTCGAGAATTGCCATCAGGTATACCGCATCTACAGGATGAGGAGCTAGCACCAATGGGTATATTATTCATACTTGTGCTTGTCGTGCTATACTACGTGCAGAGAAGACATGTCTCAGCCTCATACAGTAGTTCTAGTTCGAGCAAAGAAGGATAGAGATGCTGTAGAGCATGTACTAGCTAAGTACTATAGAGAGTGGGGGAATCAGATACAGGTAGCAACACTAGGAGGAACGCGCGATGTCGAGGAAATAGAGGAGGAGGTTCTAAATAAGGCAAGAGAGGGCAGATACATACTTCTACTTCTTGGACGTGAAGATCTTGAGCAGCAAGAAGCTAGACGACTTGAGTCAAGACTCCACAAGCTGCCTAATGTTAGTCTAGTCATTGTAAGAACTGCAAAGATAAGAAACATGAGACCGCTAGAGATTGCTGTAAATATAGAGAAAGCAAAGGCACTTCTTAGACTACGCATATCCTGGAACAGAAGAACGCACAGCTATGTGCTAGGGTATCCCTCGTTTGTTAAAGGCACTGACCTCATTCAGATTCCTCCACACCCTCTCTACGACATGTACCTTGTAATGGGCAAGGAGCATGCTGAGAAGTTTAGAAGAGTCTCCAGACTCGACCTTCCTGACACGTTTCTAGTAGTCAAGAGAGTTCACGATGAGCATGACGTGCTTGTTGGCAAGGATAGGATAGTCGAGATCGTAATACCAGAAAACGACGATCCATACGCTAGACGTTACTACAAAATTTCTGTACCAAAGATAGTACAATCATTACGAGACACTATACACCTCTCAGCTAACTACATTATGACTCATGAAAAACTTGCAATAAAAATAATGGAGGAAGCATACAAGATAGCACAGCCAGACAAGATTGTAGTACCATGGAGCGGTGGTAAAGATAGCACAGCATGTCTTATACTGGCACTAAAAACATTTGGTAAAGATAAGGTAGTTCCAGTGTTTGTAGATACTGGACTAGAACTTGATCTTAATTATGAGTACGTTAAGTATGTTTCAGAAATTTTGAAAATAAGTCCTGAAGTTGAGAAAGCTAACATTGATAAAGAACTTGATAGAAGAGAATTACCAACGCATGAGAATAGGTGGTGTACTAAATTGAAGATAAGTGCCTTGTATAGGGCTATTAGTAAGGTATCTGATAGACCACTCATAGTTGTTGGAGATAGAGATAATGAATCTCTTCTAAGACTTAAGAGACCCCACATCAGGACTCACGGCAAGTATTTTCAGGTTGCGCCAATAAAGTACTGGAGTACTATTATGACTCAGCTTTACTTACTGTTAAATAAGGTACCTCTGAATCCTCTATACATGATTGGATTTTATAGAATTGGATGTTATATATGTCCAGCATACAGGGTATGGGAGCTCAATGTTGCTCAAGAGTATTTTGAGAGAATTTCTAAAGAAGTTACTTTTGAGGCTCTTTTAGAAGAACAATCTTGTTTAATCTATTGACCTTAATTATCTTCACGTAGCCTAGGCTCTCTAGTCGTTTGACAGCTCTCCATAGTGTAGTTCTTGGAACTCCAAGTATTTTATATAATTCACTCTGCATTATTTCTCCACCTCTTTCTTTGAGTATTTTCAATATGTTTAGTTCTAGGTCAGACAGTTTGTACTCTGTTACTGTGGTAGGCTCAAGCTTTTCTTCACTATAAAAGGGCTCTCTTCTACTGCTCTCGTTGTTCTCTTCCTGAAGGCTACGACAACTCCGGCGATAGCTATTGCTACAATTGCGATTGCGGCAATTATGTATATCATTGTTCCAGGAGCAGGATATGGTGAAGGTGATGGAGTAGTTGTCTGCTGCTGTCTTGTTGGTGTTTTTGGTGGTGTTACATGAGTTGGTGCTCCAGTTCTAGCTCTATGTCTTGGTGCTGGTGTTACTGGTGGTAGTACTGTGTACTCTATCTTGTACACGTTGCCCGGCTTCAGGATTAGTGTTCCGTTAGGAAGTACGAGAGAGCCGGGAGGTGGTATGAACACTATGTTACTTGCAAAGTACACTCTTGCAGGTTTGGTAAAGTTGCGTAGATCAACAGTGAGTAGAAACATTGTGTAGTTTATAGGCTCTGTGTAGGCGACATACCTGACAATTATTGGACATTGCTTGACTGTTCCAGGAACTATGACGAAGGTCTTTCCAGGAACTATGCCAACTATGTGTCCTGTACATGCATTTACTGCATACATTGTCGAGACGTAGGCAGCTACTGGCAGTGTGTAATTGACGTAGAGTCCTGAAGGTAGGACCGTCATCGTGACAGTGGTTGCGCCTGTCGAAGTCACGTTTATGAGAAGAGCCAGAACTAGAGCTAGCAGACTAGCCATTGTGCTAGGCGTGGAGTGCCTAATAATTAAATGCTTCTCGCTAGGTTACAGGTGAAGACAGGGCGCGTATACATAGTTGGTGCAGGACCAGGAGATCCTGAGCTAATAACACTGAAAGCACTCAAAGTACTTCAGGAAGCGGATGTCATACTATATGATAGACTTATTCCAAAGAAGCTTCTAGACTACGCACCACCACACGCAGAGAAGATATACGTTGGAAAAGAGCCAGGAAAGCATACACTGACACAGGAACAGATCATACAGCTAATGATAGAGAAGGCAAAGCAGGGAAAGACCGTTGTTAGACTACATGGCGGCGACCCATTTCTCTTTGGAAGGGGATTCGAAGAATATAGAGAGCTCGTAAGACACAACATACCTTGTGAAGTAATTCCAGGAATAACATCAGCCATAGCTGTACCAGAGAGATACAACATACCTCTAGTACTGAGAGGCTACGCAAGTAGTGTAGCAATAGTAACAGGAACAGAAGATCCAAAGAAACAGAGAAAATTCGTAGATCTGAAAACTATAGCAAGAGCAGTTGACACAATAGTAATCCTGATGGGGGCACACAAGCTCAAGCAAATACACGACGAGCTTAGACAAGCAGAACTACCTGAAGACACACCAGTAGCAATACTCAGAGCCTACATAGAGCCTGAACTAAAAATAATAACAACACTAAAAGAACTACCAAACATAAACGTTGACCCACCAGTAGTAATAATAATAGGAAACGTATTAAAAGCCTACCTAGAGCTTAACTCAAATGGCAAAGGAACAATAACAACATCATAAAGATAATCAGTTACAGAAACAGAAGACTTCCAACAGCAACAACAGTCGCTCGAACTAGCCAATCCTAGCTTATAGTACATGATAATATATTTAACATACTTGTACGAACCCAAATTAAAGACCGCGACAGGACTTATCGACACATAAGTTTCGTACTCTACATTACAACCACAACATCCGCCGCATTTACATGTATGCTCTTCAACTATAGTCACATTTACAAGAGTTTTAGAGAAATTCTTACAATCAATAAAACTCGACGTCTTACAAGCTGTAACAGTCACATTAACATAATAATGATACTTCACCTTCCTACCTCTACAACAACAGCAACCACCTTCACAACCACC
>JAMOMD010000071.1 GCA_027068725.1 Thermoproteales archaeon
GAAGAATTGAAAGAAGAATCTTTCAAATATCACTAAGAAAAATACAAGAATAGCATTTACATCACTTCCGTTGGCTATGGAAGGGAGTAGTGTTTTACCTACTGCTTTTCTTGAGATTGAGATGTTGTATAAGATTTGTGTGCTAGCAATTATAATGAATTTAATAGTGTTACTGCTCGACATTGCGGGAGCTGGAGGAGGTTATCGGCTAGTTATTGAAGAGTACAGTGGCACTATTACTATAACATCGTATAGTCTGCTACCAATAATGTATGCTCTATTGAGAATGACTTTCATTGGTGGACTATTGGTAGCATTTCGAAATCTTGGCAAGGTTAGTCCTGATAGGTCGAGAAGAGTTGGATTCTATGGTTGTATCATAATTATTATTGGTCTTGTAGTTATTCTATCTGTTGGTGTTTGGATTGCCTATCTTAGACTAAGCGGTGCGCTAACTAAGATTGTTAGGAATATGCATGCTCTTCAGCATACTTTGCTAACTCTTGCTACTGTGCTAGGTGTGGGCAAGCTTGCTGAAGTTATTGGATTCTTTCATGTTAGTTATGCACTATTTAAGCTTGGTAAGGAGCTTAATAGTGAAATTGTTAGAATTGGAGCTGTTCTACTTGCCATATCTATTCTAGTGAGATTTTTTGCAAGTACTTTCACAATTGGTCTATTTTCTTTAATTGCAGAGATCGTAGCTTGGGGGCTTGTGGGAGAAGGTTTTGCGAGTAGGTTAGGGTTCGTACGTCTAACGTAAAATCAGCGTCTCTACCTTTCCTCATTTATTCAGAGGACCGTCTTTTCATCATTATTGTCTATCTTCTCGTTTTTCGCTGTCTTTTAATCCTACGTGAGTATCGTATTGTCAGGTAGCTAGGCTTCAGGACTATGAATGCCAGCAGTAGCGATAGTGAGTATGCTAGGCTAAGGATCTTTGTCGTGTATGTGCAAGCTTCTGATAGTCTACTTACGGTCTCTATGCTCTCAGGTACTGTATTTAACACAAGGTAGTGCCTAACGATGAGGTCTACTGTAACTAGAGTTGTTGCAAGTATTGCTGCCTTAAGTATGCTGCTTGTGATGAAGTATGTGTTTGCGCTCTTTCTGGCCATGTAGAGTAGCAGTATGATGAATGCTAGACCTGACAAATATAGGATAGTCTCACAGAGTGGGTCTAGTGGAACAGTGTAGAACCTTATGTACCAGATGCTGGGCACGTATGATAGGCCGTAGGGTGCGGTTGCGCTTTTGAATATTGATGCAGCGTAGATGTATGTCAAATCTCGCATTATTAGTAATGTTAATGTTATTATTGTCAGTATTTTCAGCACGTAATCTTCCTCGTAGAGTGCAAACATTATTAGAGATGCTAGTATTACAATGTTTGAAACAAGGTTAAGTATGACTAATGCAAGAATGTTAGAGAACTTCTGAACGTAGTATAGCCTTAATGTGCTGACATATGCGTGATACGTGAGTAGTAGTGCTGCACCAAGTGTACCAGTGCACTTTATTGTCCGCAATCTCATTCTAGTGTTCAGCTAGGGTGAAGCTCATCATTAAAGTATCAGTGCTCTGACGTATCATCACGAGACTATTGTAGTCATTACCATCTTAGTGGGACTCCTCTCTTTGCTATATGTCTTTCACAGAGCTTATGCATGAGGTATGTTGCAGCTATCTGACATGCTCCTGATAGTGCAAGTGCAGGTAGAAGAATGTTGGTAGGTACAGTGTTTGTGCCATATGCTGCTCTCATGATTTCTGTAACTAAGGTTACGGGAAGTGCCAGTCCAGCGATAGTGCTTGGAAATGCTGATACAGGAAGAAGAGAGCATACGGCTACAAATGCTTCAAGCATTCCAAGCCATACTTCGCTCAGTGTTGTGAATGTGTATAGACATGCGACAATCATGCCAAACAAGATGTGTGATATTACTAGTGCAGCAAGTCCAAGCACGAACATCGTGATTGAGTGTGGTATAAGCAGGGTCGGGCTTAGTCCTGTGTAGTACAGCACGATGAGTGCTGACAGTAGGTAACTTGGCATGCCTATTACAAAAATGTCAAAGAGCACGTTCGCTATCAGGTAGTGCAGAACACCAAGTCCACACTCTCTAAACATGTCAAATATTCCCTGACGTACATAGAACCTGAGAAACTCAGTACTCTCATGCATTCCACAGCTAACAACAATTGCGGTAAGAAGACCAGGTAAGAAAGTTAGTAAGGCCTGTGACTTGCTCTTTGCTAGTAAAGCAACAGGGTTCAGTATAAACACAAACCATAGAGCAGCACTAAGTGCATACATTATCATTAGAGGAATGTAATAGAGACTTAATCGAAATCCAATATACATCAATGTTAATGCCCTCCTTACTAATCTAACAAGTATTCTCACGCACATCATGTTAGCGCTGCACCCTGAGTTCTTGCTCTAGCCTCCGCAATCTTTGCAGTACCTGAGTACAGAAGAACATACAGTACCATCAGCATTGTAAGTAAGGTAAGCGGTAAGGCCAGCTTTCCAGCAGCTCGTAGTAGCATATCTTGCAGTATTGTACACGTCTCAGGTAGTGGTGACGTGTATGCAAGTAACTTGAGAAAGAGTGGCACTATGGTGAGCGGTATAAATACGCCTGACCCAGCTAGTAGCATTGGCACAATTATTGAAGGTAGGATCCACAGTCTCTGTATCTTAGTAAGATAGGCCAATGGCACAATTATGCTAGACGCGTACAGTGACAAGAGAATGCAAGATAGCAAAAACACGGGGAGAAGATACGCGTAGATTAGCACTCCACCAAGTCCTTTGACTAGGTACAGAAGTGGAACTAGATAAATAGTCGCTACAGGAGTTGTAACTATCGACAATGCGATAGCATAGCTAATGTAGTACCTTACCAGTGTTGTGCTAAGAAGAACGTGATCAATAGCTCCACTAAACTTATCATCAACTATCTGCTGTGCAAAATCTGACATTGTCATCGTAGTCATAGATATGACTGCAGATAACGTAAACATTAATGTGAGAGCATCTTCTAAACTAAGCTTCTTACCAAATAACATGCTTAACCTATCAACGACATGTTCTACACTAGTGTTCAATAGAACACTTGGCCCATATATTACAAAAAGACCAAAAAGTATGGAAAATATCCAAAGTGTTATAATTTCAGGAAATCTCTTTTTAAGAATTGTAATTTCACGATATAGAAGTGCCTGAAGCAGTCTCATTACTACTAAGTTCTTCGCACTATGCTTATATAAACATCCTCTAACGTAGGCTCACTAAGTGATAGATCTAGAAGTTTCACATCTGTTTTCTTAACAATTTCAAATATTGTAGACATGATATCTTCTCTATTTGCTCTAATGTACATCGTCACGCTAATGTAAGTATCTGCCTGACTTATTTCCTCTCTAATTATCTCAAATCTGTCACGCAATTTTAATAATAGTTCGCGAGCATTAGCTTGGCCTAGCTTCATACATAATTTGCATACTGAACCTACGTAATTTCTCAGCTGTTCTATAGAACCTGAAATCACAACTTGACCATTGTTAATTATAGTTACCTCATGTGCTATCTGCTCGATCTCGTGCATGTTATGTCCCGTAACTAGTATAGTCCTTCCCTCTCTGGCCAGTGCTTGAAGTAGACTTCTTACTGTTCTAGCACTCTCAACATCTAAGCCAAGTGTTGGCTCATCTAATAATAATACTTCAGGATCTGTCATCAATGCTTTGGCTATTGCAAGTCTTGCACGCATGCCTAGACTATATGTATGGTATGGTCTTGCTGCAGCACTTTCATCAAGTCCAACTAGCTCAAGTACTTGTCTGGCTCTTCTCTTTGCTTCTTTTATTGACATGCCTCTGAGCATTCCATAGAAGACCAAGTTCTCGAAACCACTTAGCAGGAGATAGAATCCGCGTGATACGTCTAGAACCACGCCAAGGATCTTGCGTACTTTCTCTGTCTCCTTCACGACATCATGACCAAGGACTTCGACGCGGCCCTCATCAGGCAGCAGAAGTGTCGAGATTATTCTTAGTGTAGTCGTCTTACCCGCGCCATTAGGGCCAAGTAGTGCATGTATTGTTCCTTTACGTACTCGAAAAGTTACTCCACGTAGAGCCTCGACAATCTTCTTTCCACGTAGTCCTTCCCTGACTATGTACTTCTTGCGAAGATTCTCGACGATTATGGCATGGCTCGACATTGTGTGCTAGATTATTAGTGTGCTCACGTATGGTACATGAACGTTCTTGAGTGGTCCCTTGATGTATACTCCTCGTCCTTTCTCTATACCTATCTCGTATATTCCGGGATCAACAGGCATCCACCTCATCTTCCTGATGAATATGTATCGCTTGAACTCTCCCGTCCCTGTCCTTGCAATACCCATGACGAAGACTCCAGCTGCTAGAAACTCCTCAACACCATAGCGCGATAGTGCATTACTTCCTGACGGTATCTCAGTCGTTATTATAGTAGTCGTACCAACGTGCTTCTCTATGCCAAGCACAAGCGCTCTAATGTACTCTCTAAGTATCTGAACATCTTTCTCGAGCGTTACAAGTGGTGCAATTGGATCGATGACTAGTCTTGTCGCATTTAGTCTACGTACATGCTCTGCGATTGACACAACTATGGACTTAGCTATCGCGGTTGGATCCTTCTCCCTAATCTTCTCTATTAGATCAGGATCAGGAAAGAGAACCTCGAGAAGTCCCTGCTCTCTCAGGTACTCGATGTCCCATCCAAACATGTATGCTCCACGAACAAGCTGTGCATAGTCCTCGTCCACGGACACATATATACCTGGCTCTCCATGCCGTAGCGCACCATTTATCAGGAAGGTCAGTGAGAACAACGTCTTTCCTGTTCCTGTCTCTCCTGTCACTAGGTATGTTCTTCCTCTCAGTAGTCCACCACCAAGAATATCGTCAAGACCATCTATGCCTGTAGGAACAAGCTCATATGTTGGCTCACGTGCCACGTGCACACATGTGTGTAATAGAGTTAAAAAACGTACTTATGACGCTAAGATAGTTTTAGTAGTAAGGGATCTCGCATTGAGACGCGGTGCAAGAGGCTATGACATAACCTCACTGCCCTACAAGGTGAAGGTGTACATAAACAATCAAGTACTCATACCTGCAAAGCTAGTTCGTAGTCTAGGAATAACAAACTGGAAGTACGCGGACATAGTGATACGTTACGGAAACAATACAATAGTAATAAAGAACGCCAAGCTCCTCAGGACGAGGCACACAGACTCTAGACAGTTTACAATACCTAAAGAAATTAGAGAAAAGTATGGTATAAAACCAGGCGACGAGATTGAAGTTTTAGAAATAAGAAAGCCATCCGAATCGTCTGCAGAGCAATGATGCTCACTGTAGAAGATGTTTATAAAATAATGTCAAGCCTGTACGAGCTTGGCCTAGAGTGGTGTCTTGGTCCTGAGACATTGTTAAAAGTTATTAGAGGCGAGGAGTTGAATACTCTTGACATAGCTGTATGCTATAGTGATATTGAGCAAGTACGTGCTAATTTCGATAAGTTGCGTGAGCTAAATATTACGAAGGTGTTTATGGTGCCATATGGAGGATTTTCTAGAAGGTGTGTGTATGTTCGTGCGCTTCCCTGCATATCTGTAGAAGATGCTGTTCTGAGCGTGATAGTTAAGGAGAACTGTGAATATTTTAATGTTGTTAAGAAACTTTTAGAACATTCTAAGAATAATCTAGATATGACTTATCTGAGAGTTATGTGTGAGAGACTTGGCATTTGCGATGTTTTATGTAGTAGTCTTGGTCTATGTCTATGATTTTGAGTTGCGTAAAGTTGGAAAAGACTTGAGCATGTGCCTTAAGGTGAATGTCTGAGAGCTTGGAGAGGTTGTCTAGTCTACTTCAGGATGTTAATGTTGTTCTAGGTTTGACAGGTAGTGTTGCTGTATATCGTGTTGTTGACGTTGTACGTATCTTGCGTAGACATGGTGCAGATGTGCGTGTGGTAGCTACAAGAGAGGCTCTGAAGTATGTTACGAAGAGGCTTCTAGAATGGGCATCAGGACGTGAGGTACATACGAGGTTCGGTAGTGAACCTACGCATGTTAAGCTCAGTGACTGGTGTCATGTCTATGCTGTAGCTCCATGTACATTCAATACCTTATGCAAAATTGCGAATGGGATAGCTGACAATCTTGTTACCTTAACTGCGCAGTGCGTACTGGGTAGTGGAAAGCCTCTGCTCCTTGTTCCTTGCATGAGTCTAAGCATGTGGAATAGCCCAATCCTGAGACGTGCACTCGATGTACTAGGTAGTGTACCTAATGTACACATCCTGAAGCCTGACATTGCTGAAGGCCGTGCGAAGTTTCCGAGCATTAACAGGATAGTCGAGAAGATAGTAGACCTTGCCGAGCCAAGAGACATGATTGGGCTTAGGGTACTCGTAACTGCTGGTGCTACTCGTGAATATGTTGATCCTATTAAGTACTTCACGACGCCTAGTAGTGGATTAACTGGAGTGTACTTTGCGAGAGAGGCCTATGCTAGAGGTGCAGAGGTTCATCTTGTCCTAGGCTACTGTAGTGAGCAAGCTCGAGAAGTTCTTCAGGATACGGAGATACGCATTCATCAGGTTAAGACTACGGAAGAGATGTATCTCAAAGTTCGAGAACTCTGTAAGAACTATAGTTTTGATATTGGTATATTCTCTGCAGCACCACTTGACTATCAGTTAGATAAGAAGTTTAGCAAGAAAATAGATACTGATTCAACTAGAGAACTCACACTAGTGCTCAAGCTAGCGCCAAAGGTAATCGAGGCTGCGGATAATGTGAAGGTGAAGGTTGGCTTTAAGGCAGAGTGGGATGTACCTCAGGATGAGCTGATCAGGAAAGCTGAGCTCAGGATGATGCAGTACGATCTTGATCTAGTAGTTGCTCATGATGTTTCTCAGGGACTTGGATTTGGGACTACTCACGACTCTGTGCTTCTAATATCGAGGTTAGGCATTGTAGAGAAGCTTGAGCGTGTGCATAAGAGAGAGCTTGCTAGACGAGTCTTATCACGTGCAGTCTCACTTCTCAGGTAAGGAAATTACTTACTTACCGAAAGTACTTACCATAAATACAGTGGTAATACCTCGAGTAAGGCGACCTTGCTTAAATATACCAGTCGAGTAAGGATACTTACCGTGACCATTAAGCTATCTAAGACAGAGCTAGAGGTTGGGAAGCTCTATTTTGAGCAAGGTCTAAAACCTCAGGAAATTGCTAAGAGACTCAACATATCGATAAACACCGTATATAAGGCAATATCAAAGTACAGGAACTACCTGAAAGAGACTTCTAAACAATCTCAACCTCAAATACAGACAGAGCAGACAACGGTACCCAAGACTGAGGAGAATACGAGAAGCGAGACTTCGCAGATAGGAAAGGATAGCAAACCTGAGAGTGTGATCTCAGGTGATGGTGCTAGTGAAATAGCTGTTGATACTAAGCAAGTGCTAGAGCAGGATAGAGCACGCACAAGTGTTGAGCTGAAGCGTGAGAACGAGATTAGGAAGGTCACTATCTGTGGGATGATTAATCTTTTCTTAGAACTGAAGGTTAAGGTTCCGCTATTGCCAGAAGTGACACTCCTGTCGGTACCACGTGAGACTTCGTTTGAAAAGTCCTTACCTGTAGAGCATGGTAAGGTGTATGCTGATGGTAATGGAGAGGCCTTCCTGAAGATATGCGATTTCCTGCAGCAACTTGTTCAAGAGATAAGGGAACTTAAGCAGAGTCTAGTAAAAGTCCTAGAGGAGGCACACGTACGTTGTGCAGCTTCATCTGCATCTAGTGGACAGGAGGAGGCTTTGGAGACTAAGACTGAGAAAAAGAGCAAGAATCAGGACGATGTGCCAGAGTTCTTGCGTGATAATGTCTGGGTTGATATTATTAGATCAAAGTACAATGCATAAATTGTTAGAAGTTCATTATTATTAGCGGCACGTACAGTTCCTCGGGGAGTAGCGAACCGTGCATTGCTTTCAGAGGTTCTTTCTCTTTCTCCTGTAGATTGTAGCTATACCTAAGGTATCTTGTACTAACTGCAAGTAGTACATAATCTCCAAGTCTGTTAACAACTTCTTTACGAACTCCCTTAGTTCCAAATACGTTACTATTTAGCAAATCTTCTCTTTTCAGTATTAGAAATCCTTGATTTTCTAGAAACTTAATATCTTCAAGTTCTGAAAATTCTGAGTCATCTATAACTTTTAGAAATGATGCACGAGATTCTCCAAAGGGTGGCGTCTCTAAGATATTCAATATTTGTCTCAGCTTCATCATATCTATCAAATCTCTCTCACTAGTCTGAATTAGTCCATGATCACTAGTTATTATTAATGTGACAGGAGCATAGACCTGCTTCTTCACTATCCTCACAAGTGTCTGCAAGAGATCACGCACAGTCTCGCGATAGTGCTCAGACTCTACGCCTCTCTTGTGTGCAACTTCGTCAGGTTGTGGAGTGTATAGATATGCTAGTCCCCTATCTACACTGTTGAGAAATTGCATAGCTTCAATAAC
The DNA here is from genome assembly GCA_027068725.1 of Thermoproteales archaeon. Classification (GTDB taxonomy): domain Archaea; phylum Thermoproteota; class Thermoprotei; order Thermoproteales; family Thermocladiaceae; genus JAADER01. The sequence goes on from JAMOMD010000071.1 coordinate 8,607, forward strand.
TGCTTCAGGAAATGATGCGTATTCCTGAACTTCTGCTCCTTTGTATATTAGTCTCGATATGCCATTCTTCAAGCCCTTTGGTATCAGCACTAGGCTACGTATGCCACTGTATGAGAGTTCTTCGAATATTGTACTATCAATGTAGAATAGTTGACTCACATCTACGCCCATCTTCAGGAGTCCATCACGCTCTTCTGAGCGGTGCATAGGACTCATGTTAAGCGTGTTTATTAGCAAACCAAGTTCTCTAATGTACATTACACATCCAATAACTCCATGCTGACCAGGTTCTAGACCTGTGCTAAGACTAGTCAATGCTGTAGGTGTAGTCGACGGAAATACCGTTGTTATAGAATCAACACCAACTTTGCTAAGCTCCTCAATTTCACTACACACTTCACGAACAATGTCAGGACGCAGACCGTCTAGAACTGCGAGCAGTATCTTCTCGGTAAGTATCTTAGACTCGTAACGCTTATCGAGACAAGTACCTTTAACAGGCACACCAAGTACCTTCAGGATACTGTTAGCTAAGTTAACTATTGACTCTCCATCATACCGCGGTTTCTCAAGCTCGCTCAGACTCATCTCGTGATCCTCATCTCGTGTTAAGCATCAGGTATGAAAAGCTTGCAGATCATTAGTGCACAAGAGCTAGCTTCTGATCCTCAGCTCAGTACGCTACATACGCTTAAAGACCCTATGCTAGTCTAGGACTGTGCCTGATGAAGATATTGAACTTGAAAGCCTAGTAGAGGATCCTAAAGCTCTGGAAGAGCTATTCAACAGAGACGTACACTACCTGTCAAGTCTTGCCGACAAGATAACACGTGAGAAATGTGGAAACTTCATAACATTCACCAATAACCTAGTTGTAAATTATACAAACATATGCATAGCAAAATGCCCGATATGCGCATTTTCTAGAAGTCCACAAGACCCTGACGCATATGTATTATCTCCTGAACAAGTATGCAAACTTGTTGAGGAAGCATACCTAAAATATGGAATACTTGAAGTTCATCTAAACGGCGGTCTAAATCCAGAACTAGACATTGAATACTTCGAGAAAATGTTCAAACTAATAAAGAGCAGAGCCCCCAAAGTCACTATAAAAGGTCTAACATGCTGTGAAATCGGTTACTACTCTAAACTATGGAGAATGAGTTACAAAGAAGTTATTGAAAGACTGAGAGATGCCGGACTCGATATCTTGAGTGGTGGATGTTTAGAAATATATAATGCAGAGATTAGGAAAATAATATGTCCGAACAAGATAAGTGGAGACGAATGGTTTAGAATTGCGGAAATTGCTGCTTCCTGCGGTGTCCTAACTAATGCAACAATGCTATTTGGACATATTGAGAAGCCTAGTCATATAATAGAACACTTACTGAAAATAAGGGAGTTTCAGCTAAAGACAAAGTCGATACTGAATTTTATACCGCTAAAATTTGTTCCATATAACACTAAGCTATACAGGGATGGCATTGTTAGAGAAGAGTGTCCTGCGCCTTATGTTCTTAAAGTTATTGCAATATCTAGAATAGTTCTACAAGATATTGTCAAGAGAATATCAGCATACTGGGTTTCTCTTGGTAAAAAGCTTGCACAAGTGGCTCTTACAGCAGGTGCTAATGATCTTGTTGGAACAATGATTAATGAAAAAGTATTCAGAGAAGCAGGAAGGGTAGATATAACAACAGTTGAGGAACTTGCGCATATTGTGAGAAGTCTAGGTAGACAACCTGCACTTAGAGACTCATTTGGCAATATAGTGAGGGTACTATGAGTATAGTACTGTTTAAATATCTAAATAGTGAGCCTTTTCGATTCTTAGCTAAGTCTCTATCCCTGAAAATTATTGATACAGTACCACGAGATCTTCTAACAGTAGTAGATGACGAAAATCCTGATATTGTGCTAGCACCAGTGACATATATTCAAGAGTTAGAGAGTAGAGACTACAAGCTTAGCAACATAGTTATTGCAAGTAAAGGACCCGTAAAGAGCGTATGTGTACTAGCAGAAGATCGAAGAATTAACAATTTCGACATAATATACGCGACAAGAGAATCTGTTGTATCTGTGAAAGTGCTAGAGCACATATTGAAAATAAGAAACGTAAGACCTAAAATAGTACATATAAATGTCACATTGGAAAATATTAAAGAAGTAGTAAAGAGAGGACCATTATTAGCAATAGGGGATATTGCACTTATAGCAAGAAAGTTCTATAGACCTATACTAGATCTCGCACAGGAATGGTATAAGCTATACTCGAAACCTCTCGTATTTGCGGTTGTGATGTATAGATCTCGAGACCACGTTTCTCGTATTATAAGAGCCTTCTATACTATGCTTTCTTCAAAAAAGTTCTTGAGAAATGTAGCAAAGTTAACGAGTCATTGGATAGTTAAGTATCTTCGAAGAGATGAAATATTTCAGTATTTTGTTGGTAATCTCATGTATGTGCTTGATAATGCTAGCAAATATGTAACTTTTCAGTTTAGTAGGTTACTTAGCAACTTCTAGTTCAGGGATCTTGTCGAGAAGTCCTGCTTTGTAACATTCTTCAGCAAGTTTCTTGAGTCCAATAAACTCCGGAGTCCCTTCCTGAAGAATGTTTTCCTTAACATACATTAGTACGAACTTCTTTACTAGTTCTCTGTCCTGTATGCGAGAGAACTTCAGGGAGTATTCTAGAACTTCGTCCATGTTTTTGAGTGCGTATTCTATAGATTTTTTATAGAGTTCTACAATGGTCTTAGCTTTCTCTCCCATGGACTTCTTTACAATATTCACACCTAGCGGTATCGGCAGCCTATGCTTATCATTCCACCATTTCCCAAGATCAATCTCAACTGGCATATCATGGCTAAGCATCTGCTCTTCGTGTATCAGGACGCCACCATCAAGCACATCGTTAATAACAAGTTTTCCAACTAGCTCATACGGTACCTCTACAATATTGTACTCAATATTTGGATACTCTTCTCTCATGTATAGTTCAAGCAGTGCTCTTGCAGTAGTATTTAGTCCAGGCACTCCTATGACTATTCTGCCAGTCCTGTTCTTCAGGATAAGCTTAGGACCATACCCGTATCCGACACTCGCGCCATATGGAACTAGAAGATACTTATCACATACCTTAAGGTAAGCATAGGCACTTGCCGCAGATACCTCAAGTCTCTCGTGAAGCACAAGTCTATTCAGAACTTCTATGTCAGCAATTACCTCTACAATACTGAACTCAGTCCTGATTTTGCCTCTAACTATTGCATATGTGAGAAATGCGTCATCAGGGTCAGGACTATGGCCAAGCCTTACTATCATTGTGAGAATCTACAGATATGTGTCTGAGCTATAAGCTAGAACTTCGAGAATGTTTGAGCTACGAGTCAGGTTTAGTTAAGGATAGGCGGGGGCGAGAAGAAACTTGTTTTTAGTCAAGTCGAGTCTACGCTAATTGTAGTCTCTTCTACTGGCTCTACTGTCTGCTCAGCACTCTCCTGCATCTGCACCGTGGCCTCAGCTGCTGCCTCCTCGCTCTTCTTTAGCATTTTCAGCCCCTTCGTGATCAGTGCTACCCCCAGCGCTGTCGTGAATGGCTCCGGTAGCGCAATTAGCACCGCCCCCGCCACGATCATGGCGATTGCCTTAATTCTGTTTGTCATGAACTCCCACCCGAGCAGTTTACTGGTAATACCTGTTTATAAATCTTTCTCAGACCTCTTTAAGGTTTACACGGCCACTTTTAAACCCCTTTATGAACCTTACTATCAGCTATTTATAAAACGGACTCCCGCGTTTTTAAGTCGCGAATTTAGATGTGTCAAGGTAAAGCTAAAAATGATCCCCAAGAACGTGTACCATGAGCATGTCTACGTCTTCGCAGATAATTCAGCCACTGAAAATCTTCCAGAAACTAGTTGGAAAGAGTGTAATAGTGAGACTGAAGAATAACAAGGCCATACGTGGAATACTCACTGCATATGATAACTGCATGAACGTTGTTCTCGACGATGCCGAGGAGATTGATCCAAAGACCAGCCAGACCATTGTCAAGTATGGCAGAGTCTACATTAGGGGTAACCAAGTGTTGTTTATCTCCACAACTGACGTAGTTCTAGGATAAGGAAAATGACGAACATTCGGGTCAGTAGAATATCAACAGTACCCACGTACAAGAGGGACGTAGAGTTTGTTGAGAGGAAAGGAACGGGTCACCCAGACTACATTGCGGATGCCATAGCTGAGGCAGCGAGCGTCGGCTTGTCGAGGTACTATAAGGAGAAGTATGGAATGATACTACACCACAACGTGGATAAGGTACTAGTCGTGGGTGGGCAGGCACGTCCAGAGTTTGGTGGTGGCGAGGTCATAAGACCCATCAGGATAATTGTTGCAGGAAGAGCAACAACAAGTGTCGAAGTTGAGCGTAATGGAAAGAGAGAGCACGACATCGTGCCTGTCGAGGAAATAATCGTAGAGGCAGCAAAGAAGTGGCTCTCAAACAATTTCAGATTCCTAGATGTTGAAAATCACGTAGTCATAGAGTGTGCCATAGGTTCAGGAAGCGTAGATCTAGTAAGTGTGTACAAGAAGGGCATAGAGAAGGTTAAGGTACCATTAGCAAACGACACAAGTCTAGGCGTTGGATTTGCACCGCTTACACCAACAGAGAAGCTCGTGTACGAGGTTGAGCGTCTAATAAACTCACGCGAGTTCAAGCAGAAGATTCCCGCTGCTGGAGAAGACGTGAAAGTCATGGCATTCAGGAAGGGCAATACCGTGACTCTCACAGTGGCATGTGCACTAATTAGTTCACAGGTACGTGATAAGGACGAGTACCTGAACATAAAGGAGGAAATTAAGAGAGCAATCGAGGACTTCGCAAGCAAGATTGTCCCAGAGCTAGACGTTGAAGTTCATGTAAACACTGCAGACGATCCTGACCATGGAATATTCTACCTAACAATAACTGGAACATCTGCAGAAAGTGGAGATGATGGATGTACAGGACGTGGAAACAGAGTTCGCGGTCTAATAACACCAATGAGACCAATGAGCATGGAAGCTGCAGCAGGCAAAAACCCTGTTAGCCACATTGGAAAACTGTATAATGTACTTGCAAACCTGATCGCGGAGAAAATACACAACGAGCTCAAGGACATTGATGAGGTACATGTATACATGCTCAGTCAGATAGGCAAGCCAATTAACCAGCCACTGTCAGTCAATGTTGACCTCATAACAAGTAGAGAGCTCACAGGTAACATAATAAATGAGGTAGAGGCAATAGTTCAGGAAGAGTTGAACAATATAACAAAACTCACAGACCTAATAATATCAGGAAACTTGCCAATACCACTATTCTAAATTTTGGACACTAGTTTAGGGGTAGAGAAATTCTAAAAATTACTTTTTCACAAATTTTGAAAAGGTTAGAAAAGTATTTACTAGCTCAGATTATATTGTTAGAGGTAGATCGATGCTATCTCCTGGATTTAGTATCAATACCTTTACCTGTGGACAAATCTTCTCTACAAGGTCCTTGAACACCTCAGGATCCTGTCTAATCTCTGGGAACGTGTTATAGTGCATTGGTATTACATACCTTGGCTTTATCATTTGAACAGCAAGTGCAGCTTCTCTTGGACTCATTGTGAATGTTCCTCCTATTGGTAGTAGTGCTATGTCAATATTGAATAGTTTTCCTATTAACTCCATGTCTGAGAATATTCCTGTATCACCAGCATGGTATATTGTGACGTCAGGTGTTATTATTACAAAACCTGCTGGTGAGCCTCTTGTTGAGCTATGTACTGCCGGTGTCATGTAGACCTCTATCTCGCTTGTGAGTTTTACAGATCCTCCAATATTCATTGGTATAACATTCTTAACTCCCTGCTCTGATAGGTAGAGCGTTAACTCGTATATTGCGACAACAGTTGAATTGAATTTCTTTGCTATTTCAACAGTCTCTCCTAAATGGTCACCGTGATCGTGTGTGACTAGTATGAAATCGACTTTTTTCAAGTCTTCTAACGTTACTGGTGATTTTGGATTTGTTATCCATGGATCTATCAGAATCACGTTGTCGTATATTGTTAGTTCAAATGCTGCATGTCCA
>JAMOMD010000072.1 GCA_027068725.1 Thermoproteales archaeon
TCTTGTTACATCAACTCCAAGAACCTCGACATGGCCACTGGTTGGTCTCAGTAGGCCGAGCATTATCTTTATGGTCGTAGTCTTTCCTGAACCATTTGGACCAAGGTAAGCTACAGCCTCTCCGCGACGTACACTGAACGTGACTCCTAGAAGAGCAGGAATGTCACCATAGTACTTCACCAGGTTCTCTATCTGTACCACGATCTCCATGGTTCATGTTCGCCTTGCTAGACGGCAAAAGCTTTTTCATAACGTTTCGAAAATTCTCGAAACGAATGGATGCCGTTCAAGAACTCCTAGAGAAACTTCGAGAGATTCTCCATCCAACAACATTCAGAATATGCTTTGAACTAAGTACAGGAGAGAAAACCGTAACAGAACTTGCAAAAAGACTAAATCTCTCACCTTCAACAGTTCAGTACCACCTCGAGAAACTAGTCAAACTAGGTCTTGTTGAAATTGCACGTACTGAAACTAGAGGAAACCTACTCGTAAAATACTACAAGCTTAGAGATATTGATCTTATGCTAAAAGTTTCGAAAGACATAACGAGCAGAGACGTGAAGTCCGAACTCAGCAATATCATTATTCAGTATATCATTCCACTAATATTGAGCATGTCAACGTGGATAATGAAGAATAGGGGAACTAATGCTGGAGGATCATTTTATCTAAACTTAGTAGGTGTTGATAAAGAGACATTTAGAGAAATTCAAGGGGAGTTAGATAAATTGTGTAAGAGACTTAGAGAAGCTGAGGTACATGCACGCAGGAGAGATGTTGCAGTTCTTCTAGGCGTGACTCTGCTATTCAGGTACGAGCAATAGAGTACTCAGCTCGTTCCCATGTCATCACCTCGTTTCAGGAGGACCGATCCTCATCACTCACTCTTTTTATTCGGTCTCACGATCTTGTTAAATGAATGTGATGATGCTTGTGAGGTCTGACTAGGTGACGAGCTGGGCTAAGCTGAGCCTTATCTTGCGAGAAAGCATATAAGTCCTCATCTTGCTCGGGGTCTGAGGATCAATGGGTAAGAGACTGCTCGTACAGCGTAGAGGCAAGGCAGGACCAACGTTCATTAGCCCAAGTTGGAAGAGACCTGGACCTGTCAAGTACATCCCACCTGATGAGCAGCAGATGAACGGTGTCATTAGGGGAATTGTCAAGGAGCTCATGCATGTCCCTGGACTTAATGCACCAGTCGCAAGAATAGCACTTGAGGATGGTAGAGAGATGCTGATGTACGCTGTGGAGGGAATGTACGTTGGACAGATGATTGAGATTGGTGCAGAAGCAAAAGTCGCTCCAGGAAACATTCTGCCACTCTACAAGATTCCTGAAGGCACAATGGTGTGCAACGTTGAGAAGAGACTAGGAGATGGAGGAAAGTTCGCACGTGCAGGAGGCACATACGCCGTCGTCCTATCACACAAGCTTGATCAAGGCAAGACTGTCATACAGTTACCAAGCGGAAAGATACTGGAAGTAGACTGTAGAGCAAGAGCTACAGTAGGAATAGTAGCTGGCGGAGGAAGAATAGAGAAGCCATTCGTCAAGGCAGGAAAGAAGTACCATAGAGCAAAGGCAAAGGCATGGAAGTACCCAACCGTGAGAGGAAAGGCAATGAGCCCATACGCACACCCACACGGTGGAGGACACCACCCAACAGGAAGCCCACCAGTCGCAAAGAATGCACCACCCGGACAGAAAGTTGGTCACATTGCTGCAAGATGTACTGGAAGAAGATGCCCACAGGTCATACCACACGAGCAGAGATACAGAAGAAAGTAAAACTTGTAACAGAAAGCTTGTTAGAATATTCCCTTATAACACACATATTTTTAACATATCACGCGTAATAGGAGAATCAAACATAATTCTAAGAATTTAATAACCAATTGGAATATTTTTAATAATTCCTTTTTACTAACGGTCAAGGTATACTATGCGAAAAGCTTTTTCTCAATGGGAATTAGCTTGTTAAATAGTAATGTTCAGGATGATGAACTGCTGTCCCCGAAATGAGAAGATGATTAGACTCCCCCTTTACTGATCGTCCGTTTCTTCTTCTGTTGTTAATTCTTGCTCCTCCTTTTCTTCCTCTTCTTCAGGCAGGTCCTCTATCTTCTCCGAAATCAGTCTTAGCTTCCTTAGAAATCTTATGTATGTTCCATATGGATGTGCATATTTTTTCAAATGATCTGCTATGTATATTGGCGCGCCAACTCTCACCGCTATGGCTGTCGCATCACTCGGTCTTGAATCTATGTAAAATACTTGTCCTGTTCTATTATCGCGCAGGACTATCGTTGCTAGATATATGTTATTTATCATTGCATCTATCGTAACTTTCTCTACTGTTACATCTAATTTCTCAAGTATGTTTACAAGAAGGTCGTGTGTTAGGGGTCTTGGGAAATCTATGTTCTCTATTGCTTTCCTGATGGAGAACGCTGCTGATGAGTCTACACATATTGGCAGTACATAACCTCCCCAGTCCTCAACATAGAATAGGAGAAGTGCCTTGTCTCCCTCATAGTCTATGACTCCTAGCAATTTTGCTCTGCTGTAACTGTCCTTTCCTGACTCTTGTCCTTTTCCAGCTCTCTCAACCATATATTATTTGATAATTTAGAAGTGTTAAATATATTGTCCCAACAGCTCGCTTACTGTCAATTCCTTTTCCTCCCACTTCTCGAGTATCCTCAGCTTGACCTTGCCTTGCTCTGCCTCTCTAGGTCCAATTATCAGGAAGTACTTTGCACCAATTTTTGATGCATACTCTAGAGCTGCTCTTAGGCTCTTGTCACTGTTCTCTATCACAACCTTCTTTCCACGTTTCCTGAGCTCGTTAGCTATAGTATAGCCGAGCTCGCGAACTTTTCCTTCTCTCTTTATCATGTAAATGTAGAAGTCTGGACCAAGACTAATCTGCGGAAGAGAACCCTGTAGTGAGAGAGCTTCTACAAGTCTCTCTACGCCTATTGCAAATCCAAGAGCTGGCACATCTGTTCCTGAGTATATTCTTATCAGGTCATCGTATCTGCCTCCACCTCCTACTGCAAGCTTGTACTCGGGTACATATACCTCAAACACGAATCCTGTGTAGTAGTCGAGTCCTCTAACAATGCTGAAGTCGTAGTACATGTGCTGAACGTGTCCACTAGCCTTAAGCTCGTCAATAAGTATTGCATACCTCTGTATTATTTCCTGAGGAACTTTCAGCTCT
>JAMOMD010000073.1 GCA_027068725.1 Thermoproteales archaeon
TATGCTATACCTAGGCATCAGCACTACGTAGGTCTCAATTATTTTCCTGTCATGAGTGATGTACCTTGCACGAAAGCCAGTGTACAGGCCAAGTAGCATGTACTCCTTGTCAACGGGCTTGAACTCATGCTCTAGAAGACGTGAGAGGGTCCTCAGTGTCAGGATGTTTATTCTCCTACCCTGAAAGAAGTGGACTACGACTATAGCTGAGAGACCAGCGACAGCTAGTGCATAGTCTAGCGGTGTCATGTTCTGACTAGGTTCTCTACATATGGCTTGAGTAGACTCAGCTTATCTATTCCCTGAGGCTCCTCCTCAAGCTCGGGTATCTTCACTATTTTCACGTCATCACTAGGCACCTCTCTCAAAATCATATCTAGGACTACTTTCCTACCACTAGACTCACTGTACTTGTTCAGTACTATACTATGCACACGTAGACCGAGCTCTTTAAGCACCTTGAGTATTCTCAGTGCCTCAAGTACAGGAAGCTTCTCGAGCGTTGTCACTATACTTATTTTGCAGCTAGTCTTGAGCAAGTTCGAGAGTTTACTATACTTCTCCAGATCTTGACGCAGCGTATTCAGGATCGGGTCCTCGTGCTCTAGCTTATGCAGTGCCTGCCTGAGCTTGACTATCTCCTGACGAAGCTCAACAAGTCTCTCAAGCCATCGCCTCATGGCCTCAGGAAGAGCAAGCAAGCGTGCTGCGACACCTGTAGGCGGCGTATCTACGACAACTATGTCAAAGTTCTCGCACTGCTCAAGTATGTTCATGAGCTTGCTCACGATTACGTGTTCCTCAACGCCTGGCATGTATTTCAGGATTGTCAGGTACTTGTCGAGGTTATAGGCAGACCACTGTGGGAAAGTTGAGCTTAATCTCTTCGAGACCTCATTCATGTACACGTCAATTTCCTTGTCTATGTCTATCCTCATTGCGAACAGGTTTCTCGTGACTTCCCTAGGCTTATCCTGAAGCTTTATGCCAAGCACGTCATCAATGTTCTGAGCAAAGTCTATGGATATGACTAGCGTCTTGTAGCCTAGCTCAGCATATGCTAAGCCTAGTGCACAGCTGAGTGTTGTCTTGCCGGTTCCACCTTTTCCAGTCACGATATGTACAAGCGCGGTCACGGCCCAAACTACCTAGTAAGGCGAAGATATTTATCTAGTAAACTAGTGCTCGAAGAGAACTTGACGACCGTCAGCATAGTAATAGAGAGAGGAAGATGCCGATGGGGAAGATGCTACTTCTGTGGCTGGGGCAAGCGCTACCGTGATGTGCCAATAGAGCACTTGAAGGAAAAGATCTGTAGAACACTAGACAAGTACGAGAACATCAGTACAGTAAAGATATTCTGCTCTGGCAGTCTACTTGACCCAGAGCAGTATCCTAGAGAGTTCCTTGAGTGGCTTCTGAAAGAGGTCGAAAATAGAGGAATAAAACACCTAATAATAGAATCACGACCAGAATTCATAACTGAAGAAGCACTGAACGTGTTAAGATCATATAATCTGAAAGTAACCGTAGCGATAGGTCTCGAACTCGCGGATGATAACATACTACTGAACTACTATAGAAAGGGATTTACAGTGAAGGATTATTTAAATGCTGTTAATATGTTGAGGAGAGCAGGACTCGGAGTTCGAACATATATTCTAGCAAATGGACATCCAATACTTTATAATAACCCTAAGTACCACAGGGAGGTTCTACACAAGACACTGAAACTGGCTGTAGAGGTCTCAGATAGCGTCGTTGCAATAAATGCTTATCCACACGAGGAGTCAGAGCTTATAAAAGATTGGATAATCATGAGATGGAGACCACTTACCTGTGAGGAGTTTATATCAATGTTAGGTGAGTGGGTTAATAATCCGAAGATTGAGGTTGATTGTGAAAACTTTAGGTTTATACCACGTATTCCTAAGAGAATGCGCATGAAAATAGTTGGTGTTGGCAGAGATGTTCTTCTTCACCCTCATTTTGAGGTCTGGCAAGATTTCATATTAAGATTCTACAAACCTCCGCCTGATAAGAAATATCTACTATTTCTGCCCTGCACGTACAGGAAACCGTACTCAAAGTCACCAACGCACAGAGCTATACTATCCACACTTCGAATATACCCATGGTTCAGTAAGCTACATCTAGTAGTTGTAAGTACGCCCGGAGTAGTGCCATATGAGTATCATACAGAGTACCCATTCACCTCATATGATTGGCCTGAGTGGCTTGAGACTCCCGAAGTTAAGCAGGAGTATATTGAAATAACGCGAGAGCGTGTGAAGAAGTTTCTTGAGAGAAATGCTGATCATTACCATATTATTTTTGCGTATTTTCATCTAGAGTCAGAGACTTTGCAGGCCATTATTCAGGCTGTGAATGAACTAGGTCTACAGCATAAGTTTGTTAATGTACTTGATGAGGATACGTACAGGAGAATTGTTAATGAAATTGGTAAAGATAGGGTAGGAAGTTCGGTGCTTAGGCATAGGCTGGCCCTTAGTAGGCTTGTACTTGTCTTGAATAAGTGTATAAAGAGTATTGAAGAGAAGATGAGAGAAGAGAAGGAATTTTTGAAAAAATAGGAGTGTCAGTTTTGTATGGTGTTGATCTTAGCCTGCTATGTGGTACATTATGTTTGTGAATAGTCTAATGTTGTCGTACGCTCTTGGGACTGGTATTGTCCAGCTGTAGATGTAGAATGCCCATAGCCATACTAGGTCTGGTGCTGATGTGCCTAGGCTGAATGCGTATGGGTCAAGTGCTACGACTAGTCCACTGTGCCATCCTGTTCTGTCTACTGCTATCACGGGTGCCGTGTACATGTACCAGTCACCTACGTCTGAGCCGTACACTACTGCCTGTGCAGGTGGCTTTACTGCTAGTGGAGTAGCACATGGCATCCATACTAGGTACACATCTCTTGTGATTGGTGATGTTCTGTCAATGGACGTTGTCATGACCTCCATTGGCCATGGTGGTGATGGGTCGATGTAGACGTGGCTGCTCAGCTCATATCCTGGGTATGGCCATATACCGTACCAGCTCAGTGAGATTCCTGTCAGGAATACCCAGTGACAGTGATCTACCACGTCGAGTGCTCTTATGCCAAATCCTTCTGCTCCTCCAACTGGCGTGTTCAGGAACCATATTCCAACTCTTCCCCTCATTCTACATGCATATGTTGCTAGGACGTACCATGGGTCTACTGGCATGCCATAAACCTGCCATAGTCCAAACACTGCGTGACCAACGGATAGTCTGTAGACTAGGTCTGAGAGTGGTATTATCCTAATTCCGTGCTCGGCGGCTATGGCCCATGCTGCGAAGTATCCTGGAATTGGCTGTGAGTAGTAGAAGTAGTAGTTAATCTCGCCTCCGTACAGTGACTGGTACACAAGTCCAAGACCAACAGCCTCAGGCCACATGCTTGCTGGTATGTCTGCTGCAATCACTATGCCTCTGGGCATGCGCATCTTCAGGTCAATTGGCGCAACTGCAAGTACCTTGCCCGTGTCCTTGTCCACGACCTCTATGTACATCCTTGGTAGTCTGACAGGTCTTGGAGGTAGCACTATCCTCAGGTAGCACATTCCGTACATTGCTGGTAGCACATTACTGAGCAGTGTTGGATCACAGACTGAGCCTAGCGTGTACACGCTCTTCCACCTTATGATGACTGGTACCAGTATGTCGTAGCCCATGTAGACTGGCAGTGGCAGACCAATGTCAGGCTCTGGCTTTGGCACAACCCACTCTGCGATTGACTTACCGTTGACTATGACTAGGGCAACCTTGTCCATTGGTACTGTCGTTATGACTCTCACAGCTAGTAGCTTCCAGTCACCTGGGAACAGCGTGACTGTTGGTGGTGTGTCCCACTCGATCTTTGGTGGCATTACTGCTGTTATGACTAGTCCATTCTTTACTGCAGACAGCAGAGCCTTAGCTGCTGCTGCGACATCTATTATTCCTGCACCGTACGCAGCTGGGTCTAGGTAGTACATGCTGTACTCCTCGGAGACCTTGGGCATTCTGGCAGTCTTCACGAGAGCTGCAAGTACTGCATAGGTCACGTTTGGTCCATAGTAGATTAGTGGCACAGAGCTGTACTTAGCCCACAGTGACAGAAGTAGCGCAACTGAGCCACTGACGACTGGAGTAGCTGCTGAGGTGCCCCAGCCCTCTAGGTAGTATATGTTGTCGTACCACTCGTTCCATGGTCCAAGTATTGCTGCTCCTGGAGCAGCAACATCAGGCTTCATGTACAGGTCGTAGGGCACGGGTCCTCTGCTCGTGAAGAACGTTGGTAGACCTGTCAGGTAGACTGCACCTACGCCAATGACTGTTGGTAGGTAGCCAGGTGTTGATACTGAGAAGTGTCCTGGACCCTCGTTGCCTATTGCTGCTACGACCACGACACCGTTCATCATTGCGTCGTACGTGGCATAGTACATTGGGTCAAAGTCCGGCAGCGTCCATGGATAGGCGCCTAGGCTCATGGAGATTACACATGCCTTAACTGTGCCGTTCAGCGTCTTGTTGATACAGTCCTGAACTGCGAAGTATATGCCCTTTATGACCCAGTCAAGGTATCCCCATCCATACTTGCTCAGTACCTTTACAGCACCAATGTACGCTCCATACGCAACGCCGTTCATCTCGCTGGCGGAGATGTTGTAGTACTTGATTACGCCATCCCACCAGCTGAAGAAGCCCTCAGAGTTTACTCCGCGTCCAGCAGCTATTCCTGCAACCCATGTACCGTGACCATTGTAGTCGTAGCACGTTGGCTCGTTTGGTACAAAGCTTGCGCAGGTTATGACCTTGCCCTGTAGTGATGGGTGATCGTATGCTACACCTGTGTCAAGTATGTATATTATGACACCACTACCATTTACTCCACTCTTGTATAGTGGCTCAGCATCAATGAACTCTTCAACATCCTTCAGTGTGACTGGGTACTTTCCTAAGAATGGGTAAGTCTTCCCTGGCTCAAGTATTGGCATTGAGACAAAGCTTGACTTGTTTACTGGCAGCTTAGGTAGGCGCTTGCTTAGGTTAATCTTTGCAAGTACTCTAAGCTTCTCGAATAGTGACTTGACGTAACTCTTGAATGACTTTAGACTCATTTCAGGAATGTAGACCTTGTAATCAGGTGCAAAGCCTACTAGACCACGTATGTTCGATAGCTCCTTTGCGAGTGATACTATGGTCTCCTTACTTAGCTTTAGCTTTGCTGGAAGCGTAACTTCTACATAGAGCAGGCGACCTGAGTATACTAGTGGTCTAACGCTGACCTCTGACTTAAGGACGCGTGTGAACACTTCTCTTATAGCTGTGACCTTTCTCTCGACTAGTAGTAGCACGTTCTTAGGAACGTGCATCCTGATCTCGAAGCCTCTAGCTTTTGGACCTAGTTTCCTAGTGGTGTAGAAAGTTCCGAAAACGTACACTCTCTCAGCACGTGCATGTGCCACATGTGGGCCCGGTGAGTCAACATCGAGCACGAGTACTAGCTTAGGTGCAGCATAGCCATGCGAGATTGCTTCCTGAGCAAGCTTGAGCAAGTACTCGAATAGCTTAATTCTGTGAGTTCTAGCATAGACTACCTTCTCTAAGTTGCTTGCGAGAAGTGCTTCTGCCTTGTAATTGTAGTTCTTGAATAATGGTTTTGAGATAGGTGTCTCACGAATAACATGTGTCGTAGCGCCGGGCACTACTCCTGAAGCCACTGCTAGTGCTGCAATTATTGATATTGTAGCAATTATGCAGGCTATTGCTATTAGACTAGTCTTCACGATGTCTCTACTGTTAATTGAATTTATAACGTTAACACTATGAGAAATTGAATTTATAAGTCCTGCATTTTTAACGAACACTAACGAGCAGGATAGTGATCCTAAACCAGGCTTGACGATATGTCAATCATAATGTTGTTGTAGATTATGTAAAAGAGAATAGAAAGTAAGCTTAAACGTTAGGTACTGCAATACTGATGTCGAGATTGCATGACCTTGGCAATAAGTATAAGTGGCAAAGGTGGGACAGGAAAGACTACGATAACTGCTCTAATTCTGAAGACCTTGCTCGAGCATACTGATAAGACCATTCTCGTAATAGATGCTGACCCTGCATCGAACTTACCTGATGTTCTAGGTGTTCAAGTTGACACGACCGTGGGAGACGTTGTTGAGGAATTGAAAGAGAAGACAGAGCGTGGAGAGCTCATGTCTCTGCCACCCGAGCTGTTTGAGGCATATGTCTACGAGACTATAGTTGAGACAGAGAGGTTTGATCTCGTTGTTATGGGTAGAACAGAGAGCAAGGGATGCTACTGCTACGTGAATGCTGTTCTTAGACAGATAATGCAGACACTTTCAAGAAACTACGACATAGTCCTGATAGACTGTGAGGCAGGGCTTGAGCATATTCAGCGTAGAGTAGATCAGGACGTCGATGTGCTCATAGTAGTTACGGACTCCTCGAGAATGGGCATAAACACGGCGAAGAAGATTGTTGAGCTTGCTAGAAAGATGGGGTATAGAGCCACAAGAATCGGAATACTGGGCAACTTGGGTGCAGATGCACGGCTTGTGGTAGATATAGCCTCTGAGGTTGGTGCAGAGCCGCTTGGTGTTGTGCCACTGGACGAGAATGTTAGGAAGTTTAATCTAGAGGGAAGATCTCTTCTTGAGCTTCCCTCAGACTCTCCTGCTTATCAAGCTGTGAAGACTGTCTGTGAGAGACTTGGACTTATCTAGAAGAGTAGTAGCTTGGAAAGAGCTCTCGCTTTCCTGGGAAACTTAGGTTCGCATTGTACTCCTCTAGGAACTCTGCGTCGTTCACCATGTCGACGTATGTTATCATCTGCGCAATCTCGACAGCTTTTGACCTAAGCTCGTAGTTGACTAGAGCCATGTAGGCACCTGCAATAGCTCCATTACCAACATACTCGACCTGTGCATTGGGGAACTCGGGTATTAGGCCGATGTACGTTGCGTTCTGCAGATTCAGGTATGTTGCAAATCCACCACAGATGTATACTCGCTCAATGTCGCTAATCGATATTCTGAGCTTTCTCAAGAGTGTTGCTATTAGTGCACATACACCAGCCTTAGAGTCGAGTATATTAGCAATGTCGCGCTGTGTTACCACAATATCATTACCTGTGCCAGATTCCTCACGTGGAACAACTACGAACTCGAGCATACCGTCAGGACGCTCGCGAACTCTAGGATGACCTGGCTTGAGTCTGCCTGTCTCGTCAATGATGCCGTTTCTCAGAAGTTCAGCAACAAGATCGACAAGACCGGACCCGCATAGGCCTATCGGCTTCTTGTCACCAATTGTCCTGTAGATTACTTTATCTCCCTCAATCTTAACCTGCTCTATTGCACCTTCTGTAGCACGCACACCACACGTTATTCCCCATCCCTCAAATGCTGTTGCACCAGGTCCTGAGGTAGCTATCATCCAATCTCTACATCCAATAATTATCTGCGTGTTTGTTCCAATATCTAGCAGAAGCTGCAGCTCCTCCTTCTCGTACATCTTAACTGCAAGCACATCAGCAACAAGGTCACTGCCAAAGTATCTGCTAACACATGGTAGAACATCAATGCTAGCCTCCTGATTTGCTCGTAGTCCAATATCTCGCACATTTACTCTAAACAGAGTCTTGGGAGGTCTATAGCTCGCGTCTACGAGCTTCGTAACTTCAGGATTTCCTAGGAAGAGGTACATCATCACTGTATTACCAACAACGACACCGTCCACAAAGTCGTCAGGTGATAGAGACAGCTCGCGACATGCATCAGCTATGACCTCACTTATCTTATCCACTATTAATCTCTGGAGAATCTTAACGCCGTCAGGATTTCTCCTGCAGAACTCTATTCTAGAAATTATGTCATCGCCATAGGTCATCTGCGGATTCTGAAATCCGTACTCTCGCACAATCTTTCCTGTAAAGAGATCCACAACATAGACCGCAACCTTCGTTGTCCCTATATCAACTGCAACACCGTACGCTCTAAGCTCAGAGCCTCTGCACTTCCTGACGGGGCGCCCCTCATCAATGTAAAGTATCGTAAAGGCACCGTCTTCCTCAGGTCTAATTGTTATTCTCGGATTTGGCTCAACCTCAAGTGCTAGCTGAGTCTTCGTCAGGAGACGCTGTATTCCAAGTCTCGTCTCAGGAGGTATGAACACTTGACATATGTCTCCCCTACAGTAGGTTCTGCAGGCAAGCACTAGATCGCCCACAACGCTATCAGGATCATACTTGAACTCTCCTGAAACGAGCTTTACAAGACACTTCTTACAGGATCCTCTGCCGCCGCATAGGCTCCTTATGTATATGCCAGCCTTTCGCGCAGCATCGAGCAGTGATGTATTTTCATCTACCTCAACCTCCACATTGTATGGTTGAAATATTACCTTCGGCATTCTGCAACTTCTATACTGAGCAATGACTGAAAAGTGGAACTGTAATGAAGGTGCGAGAATGATAAAGACCGAACTTGCCAACAGACTTCAGGAGAGCGGACTCTTCAGAGAGGTCAAGGTTACAGAAAATGGAATACTCTGCACATGCGAACCAGAGAAAATAAGAGATGTTGCCAGACTTATGCAGAGTCTTGGTCTACGCACAGTACTTACAGTAGAGGTAGTAGATTTTCCTCGAACAAGGAAGTTCGTGCTACTTTACACATTTACATCACTTGAAGATCCTAAGCTTAGCACAGTTCTAGTACACGTCAAGACGGCAGTTCCAAGAGATCGACCAGAGATTGATAGTATAGCAGACATATTTCCTGCCGCGGACTACTTTGAGCGAGAATGTTACGAAATGTTTGGAGTTGTTTTTCGAGGTAACGAGGAATGTAAAGGCACTTTCTTTCTAGATAAATCGCTAGAAAGAGCTTTTCCACAGAGAAAAAGACCGTAAGAGTGCTACTGACAAAAGATCTGCTATTGGCAATAGTTGCTCCTGGCCTTATTGCAGCCGGACTTGTAGCACTTATCTGCGTCTGGTTTGAGAGAAAGATAGCGGCACTTGTACAGCACAGGTACGGTCCCTACAGGATATGTAAGAGACTTGAGGGTGTCCTACAGCCAATAGCAGACTTCATTAAGCTAATACTGAGCGAGCCCATAATTCCAAGAGAAGTCAACAAGTTCCTGTACGTTTCTCTTCCAATAATCTTAGACACGCTCGCAATTCTCCCTGTCGCATTCATGCCAATTGCGCCGAAACTAATCATGGTCGATGTCTCGTACTCAATCTTCATTGTGCTTGCAATACTCCTATCCACAAGTCTGGTAATTGCATTAATAGGATGGGCTGCAAGTGACAAGTTCACTTACATAGGAACAGCTAGAGAAGTCCTGCAGGCGCTATCGTATGAGATAGTTCTGATACTGACCGTGCTCAGCATGATAATCCTGTACAACACAGGAAGCATATACAAGATGGTGCTAGAGCAGAAGTACATACCTGGAGCAGTACTGAACCCACTCGCGTTCATACTCTTCATAATCTGCGCACTAATGGCAACAAGCAGATTCCCCTTCGAAATACCTGAAGCAGAGACCGAGATCGTGTTTGGCCCGTTCACCGAGTACTCAGGATCACTTTTCGCACTTGCAATGTTTGGAGTATATCTAGAACTGTACACATACGCACTTCTTGGAACATGCATGTTCCTGAGCGGATGGTGGGGTCCCTTTGCAAGCTATGTTCCCTGTGCAGTAGCGTGGACCTACATTAAGACAATGATACTCTGCTGCTTCATGGTGTTTCTAAGAGCAGCATATCCAAGACTTAGAATAGACCAGGTGCTGAAACTGAGCACTAAGTGGCTTGTACTTCTAGGATTTGCAGCTTGTGGACTATCACTAGCGATCAGGTTACTGCTACTACACGTGTAGTAAACGTATACGAGTGAAGTACTACTCTTCTAGTATCTCCTTAATGTTATCAGGAATCTCGCCTGGCGCATACTCTTCCTGATACAGTTTGTCTCTCAAGGCCTCGAGCATCTCTATAGGCCTATTCATGAACTCGGCAGCACAGATTACTCTAACCCCCTTTTCCTCGCCGTACTTATACACGTCAGCGAGTCTCTCTCTGTACTTCAGGTCACGCATGAAGTGATGATCTATTACTATAGTCTTGACGCCTGCGTCAATTATCTTCTTAAGATGTTGAATACTTGCCTCGAGTGCCTTCTTGCTATACCTGAATCCTAGCATGTAAGTCATGGGACCGTCAACTATCAGGATATCAGGCCTCTCCTCGAGTATGAACTGAACCTGCTCAGGAAGTGGTGGTCCCTCAACATCTGAGGTGTAGAGTAGCTTCTGCTCTCCATCACTTATGGAGACCTCAACAACATATCCAAGTCTATCATTGACACCGTGAGGAACAGGCTGTGAGAACTTTATCACGGTCTTTCCTATTGTTATGGAATTGCCATCAGCGATCCTGACCTCTTTAGCGATGGGCTTTATCAAGTTCAGGAAGCGAGCTGCTCTCTGCATTTGGCTCCTGTTTATCTTAACTTCAGGATGTTTGATGTAGACTATCTTGTTCCTGTAAATATCAATAGGCACGAGCTTTCCAGGATCGTGATGATCGTAGTGATAGTGTGTCACTATTATGATCTCGGCATCTCGTGCATGCTCTTCAATAACCTTAGCACACTCTATCAGTCGCTGAACCTCTCTCTTATGTGGTGGAAGTTTGTATCTGAGAGGGGCTAGCGACACTGCTGGATCTATGTGTATTATAGCGTCACGAGTCTGCACAAATGTTGACTGTGACCTGACGCCAAAGCTATCGAATGCTAGAAGTTTGATCTCCATGCGCTACTATACGATTGAGGCAGGTAAATTAAGAATTCTCGACCTATCTTAGTATCAGGTTCTTCACTAAGAATAGTATCACATGAACAATAGCTTATAAATTGGTTAAGAGATATACATTCGTGAGATGAGCAGTGCAGAAGTAATTACTTCAGAAAAGGCTATTCAAGAACTTATCAAGTTACTTAGACTATTATCTCAGGAATCTATTCACGTTAGAATAGTGCTTGCACTAGCCAAGAAGGGTTGCCTATCCCTGAGAGGAATAGCACGTGAAGTAGGCATGGCACCTAAAAACGTGAGAAAGTACCTAGAGAGACTCGAAGCACTAGGCGTAGTCGTGTGTCTTAAACCAAGCAAAAAGATGTTCCTATACAAGCTCAGTGACGCATTCTCATGGCTTCACGAACTTGTAAAGAATGTAGAACAACAAGAAGAATCAAAAGCTGAGCAGAAAGTACCTGCAGTTCATTGAATACCTTATTCTTCCTCCTCTTTTCTTAATACAAGTTCCTTGCCTAAGATCCTACTTATCATTCTTGAAAATCCTCTAAAAGACTCCTCTGTCTCAAAGGGGATTTGCATAAGAAAAACATGCTTAACATCACTCTCCTTAATTATCTCCTTTAAAGCCTCGTCGCGTGAAGCATATTTCCTAACTTCGTCTCTCTCAGGAATATACACTATCCAGAAACCTTCATAGCCTTGTGGATCTTGACTTAAGAGCTCGTACACCTTATTAAGAAATTTCTTAAAAGCCTCTTCGAGTTTTCGTTCTCGCAGACTCATGCTACCTCCCTCACCAGATTATGTACATGAACATACTCCTCTAAGATAAATTTTACTAAATAAACTCCAAGCGCTGGTGGTGTCGTCTTTTCCGGTAGTTTAATTTCTTCTGCAACCTTTTTAACAACATCAATGTGATCCTGCTTTCCCTGAAGTGAGCACATCAGCACATGTTTTATACATTCTGTAAGCTCGCTTAGATTAACATCAGCAACAGCCTCGCGCAGTCTATTCTCATCAAGTTCACATTTAGAAGATTCTGCAAGCCCTCTCGTAAGCTCGTAAAGTACATGATAGAGCGCTGCTTTTCTCAGAAGCTGTATCTCTTGTTGTCTTAAAATTTCTGTATCGCTAAGTATGAATGTCTTCTCGTCGTGAAGAAGTTGCATTATTATTTTTAGCTTCTTCTTATCTCCTTTTGATGATATTATCAATGTTATCATGTCCTTGAGAGCCTTCTCGTCGTTTCTATCTGTTAGTCTATGCATAAGTTCTCTGAAATGTAGTGTAAGATCCTCCATTCTCGCCTTCATTCCTGACTACGGTTTAAAAGGATAACAAGAGCTTAGCACAGCTAGATGGAGGATGTCCCTGAGGCAGCGTGACGTTGCAGAAGTTGCGTACCAGCTACTGATAGCTGAGGATGAGTCTGCTGTTCTTGAGGATGCTGAGAAGAAGTTCGGTGAAAAGGCTAGAGAAATTATTGAGGAAGCGAGGAAGCTCGTGCAGGAAGTTCTTGAGGAGGCGGGTGGTGATGCGGGTGAGGCTGCTCAGCGTATAGTAGCTAAGTATGGTCTCGAGGTTAGAGCATCGTCTCCTGAGGAGCTTGCACTGATCAGGTACATGGCTAGGAGAAGCTATCAGCCTGTACCTGAGGATGCTATACGTGATCTGTCTAGTCTACTCGAGACTGAGCTCCGCATTGATGACCTGCTTAGACGCGGCATTCTGATGCATGTTAAGCCGGGACATGTAACTGTACCACAGTATGTCAATGCTGAGCCAAGAGAAATAACGCTAGACGTTGAGCTTCTTCTAGATGAGGCAGAGCACAACATTGTTGGTCTAGCAGTTCTCGAGTCTTGGCTTGAGTCGAATCAGCCGAATGTGGAGATGTTTGAGAAAATGTATGGAGTACCGTACGAGTCTGCGCTTAAATCATTACATCTTCGGAAGCTTGTTAAATACAGTGAGGCGCTAAATGATTTAATCTTCAATCCTCTCATAGATGTTGAAGAGTTTCGATCTTTATATCATTCATTTAAGCAATCTCGTGCAAAGAGGATACTAAGAACTTTAGATATTGGTATTGGTCACGTGAAGTATAGTAAGAGAATTGGTGCCCTTGTTGCATGTATAGCATTTGGACCGGGAGAACATGGACTGATAATAATGTCACCATGGATAGTGCCAGGAAGAAGACTCGAGAGGTACTGTGCAAACGTTGCTCGTCTCATAGTGCTAAACATACCATTCAGAAAAGAATTCGCAGAGTACTATCACACGATGCTTGAAGGAACAAAAAGTTTCAGAAATACAGCATTCGTCTTTATACAGGAAGGCGTGGCTTACCTAGTCGCACCTGAGAAGAGATCCAAAACACTTGACTCTCTGATAGACTTCGTCTACCGTGCAGGACTTGAAGTATTTGAATTCTAATAAACCTAGACTAGCCTCAACATGCGTGTATGTGTGCTATTCTCAGGCGGAAAAGATAGCACATTTGCATACCACTGGGCAGTTCTCCACGGCTTTGATGTTGCATGTCTAATAACGCTCAAGCCAGAGACCTCGGAATCCTGGATGTTTCACTACCCCTGCATAGACTTGACGCAGCTACAGGCAGAGGCAATAGGTCTTCCTCAGATCGTGGCTCACACATCAGGAAAAAGAGACGTAGAGCTAGAGGATCTCAAGCGCGCAATCTCAGAGGCTGTGAGTAGATTCAAGATAAGGGGAGTTGTCTCTGGTGCACTACTATCAGACTATCAGCGCATGAACATAAACATGATATGCGAAGAACTTGGACTAAGAACGTACTCTCCCCTCTGGAGAAAAGATCAAGCAAACTACATGAGAGAACTTATCGACTATGGTTTTGAAATAATGATAACTTCAATAAGTGTTCTAGGACTATCACCGGAATTCCTTGGGAAAGTCCTCACAAAAGAAGATGTTGAAAAAATAATTGAACTATCTAGAAGGTACGGATTTAATCCCGCGTTCGAGGGAGGTGAGGCTGAGACTCTTGTTATTAATGCGCCCCTATTCAAAAAACGTATAGTTGTAGAGGAGTATGAGATAGTGAAAGAGTCGGAGCATGTGTGGAGACTAAATATAAAACGTGCAAAGCTGGTATCAAAAACTTGATATAAAAATACACTGAGAGTGCAGTACTGAGAGTGCAGGAATAGGCAAATAGGTTTGTTGCAATTTGATGATTGTTAACTCACGCAAACCTTATTAACTATCCTTGCATATTCCTAATACGTGAAATTACAGGTAGCTAATCTTTACGTGGGCTATTTTGGTCATCCAATCTTAGAGAATGTAAATGCTGCATTTGAACCTGGTCTTAATTTCATAATTGGTCCCAATGGGAGTGGAAAGAGCACTCTCCTTAGAACAATAGTCGGCGTGTTGAAGCCTATTAGAGGAGATGTTCTATTGGATGGAGTGTCGGTATTTAGGAATCCTAGGGTTAAGAAATTGATAGGATATTTTCCTCACGGGGTTGGACTTCTTCCTAATCTGACGGTTAGGAAGAATCTTATACTCTATGGAGAGCTTATAGGTCTTGAGAGAAATTTAGTTAGAAGTCGTATTGAAGAAATATCAAGCTTATTTAAGCTAGATGATCTTCTCGACAAGCGAGTATCTGAGCTTAGTCATGGTCAGAGAGTTAGAGTAGGTATAGCAAGAGCTCTTCTTCACGATCCTGAAGTA
>JAMOMD010000074.1 GCA_027068725.1 Thermoproteales archaeon
TCAAATTCCTCAGTCTTAACCAACTGTGTTAAGTTAACCTCCACTGGGGTAGATTCAGTAAGCTCTAGCACAGGTCTGAGCTTTTCCAATTTCTTCGTGCTTTCAATCCTGATGCTTATGCAGATCCTCATGCGGGAACCCAAGTTCCTCCACGATACGCGAACCTAAATAGACTAGTCTTAACCTGTCCTCTCTCAAGCTCGTACAGGACTACCTCAACACCATAGTCAGATGCCCTCATTATTATCATGCTTGGCTTTCCTGTACCTCCCCCACCGCCCCATGCTCCTGTGGCTGAGCCGGGGTTTAGATGTAGCACATTCTCGAACACTCTAACAAGCGGAGAGTGTGTATGTCCTGAAATTAGTATCTGAGCACCCATTCTGCGCGCAATTTCTGTTAATTGCACAATATTTCCACGCGGCCTAACCTGATGACCGTGCACTACTCCTACCTTAATGTTCAGTATAGGTATGACGAAAGTTGCCTCTTCTGGAAGATCTAGGTAGTCCATGTTTCCCTGAACTTCGTACGTCCTTCTTCCAAGAGTCTTGAACCATCTGTACACATCCTCATCCGTGAAGTCACCAGCATAGACAGCAACATCAAAGGGCTTTTCCTGATCTATTATCTTCATGAGTGGCTCAGGAATCTCGTCTGCTCTATCGTGAATATGCGCGTCACTCAACACTAGTATCTTCATTTCTGCTCTCCCAACTTATCGTCAAATATGCTCGAGGTTAAATTGATACTTGACGTTACCTAGAGTAGGTATCGACAGTTATCTCAGCAATATCGTAACTGTAGGCTAAGAATCTTCTGATACTCTCTATCATCAGGACGACGTACGTCATCATCTCATTTGCACATACCATACTGAGAGGACACGCACGCTTCATCACAGTGTCGACTAGCTGTATGCTTATCTTCCTGATCTCTAGTCTCCTCTCAAGTATTGCCTGAGCCTTCTCAACATCCTTATCAACAAATGACTGCGTAGCTTCTTTCAGAATATTACATGTCGAGTTTCCAAGCTTCACAAGCTTCTCTATAGTATCATCCTTGACCTCTCTAAACATAGTCATTGTTGATAGAGCTTTTGCAAAATATGCAACTCTTGTAGCATGATCTCCACATCTTTCAATAGACTTTGCAACCATTAATGCAGCAACAAGCTCTCTAGGATCTTCAGCATCCAGCTTAGCTAACATACGCTGGTTCAATATTCCTTGATTAACGAGCCTGTAAAGGAGTAGATAGAGTCTATCAATTTCCTCATCTCTCATTGTGACATCCTGACTCTCATCACTATTAGTTCCCTCTTTTGCATTTACGAGAAGTTTCAATCCATCTTTCAATATTCCAATAGCTATACTACTCATTCTCTTCAAAATTTTCCTAAGAGGAAGCTCTTCTAAATTTGTTAAAAATCTAACAAGAAGCTGATCATACTTCTCATCGAGAATTTCTGCTCCTGGAAGCTTCTCTCTTAAAAATGACTTTACAATATGCTTTAGACCAATTGCGTCAGGTGCAAACTGTATCGTTATCATACTTGCGCCAGACAGGTAGAGTCCAACTATCTTGCGTAGACATCTCCACAGTTTGTCACTTGATATCTTGATCTCGTGTGCGTGCAGTGACTGCTCTATGTTGCTTGTGTACGGCTCAATTATTATTGATGAGCCTTGTCGTCTAACTATGACTACATCACCTGGCTTCAGCCCAAGGAGCTGAATCCACTTCTTTGGCAATGTTACAGCTATGGAGGATCTTCCAAGGAGTTGAAGTTTTCTGAATTCCACGTCCTCCGTAGTTACCTGACGCTCTAAGTCATCCGTCATCTGCATCTGCGAGTCCTCGATTAGTGTATCGTGCTACATGTGAGATAAGTCTTTCCTAGTGCACCTGACATCTGCAGGGTTTGGATCCGCACTTTGGGCAGACTCCTGGATATTTGCTGAGGGCAGCATCTTCGAGATCTATTCCAAGTATGTTACATAGACTTGCTAGCCATGCTAGAACGTCGGCAACCTCTTCCTTAATGTTCTTGAGATCGCCCTTCAGGATTGCTCGCCCAAGCTCTCCTACCTCCTGCACAAGCCACATGTAGGTCTTCTCTACGCCTCTTCTAGAGTCTCGCTCGTAGTAGAGTTCTCGCATTAGCTGTTGAAATTCTCTTATCGTGACCATCCGTCTCTACGTGGATGCACATGTTTAATAAATAGTTGAGATATCGTATGTGGTAGGAGTAATGGCGAGGATTGATTATAGAGCTCTCGATCTCAAGGTCGGACTCGAGATACATGTACAACTTGAGTCGAAGAGAAAACTGTTCTGCGAATGCCCTCCTGTTATACGTAATGATCCTCCTCACTTCAGGATAGTCAGAAGACTGAGACCAACCTTAAGCGAGCTTGGCGAAGTTGACCCAGCGGCCCTGTGGGAGTTCAGGAAGAGGAAGACCTACATTTACGAGGGATACACAGACACGACATGTCTAGTAGAGCTTGACGAGGAGCCTCCACACGATCCTGATCCGTACAGTCTAGAGACTGCGATAATGGTTGCTAAGATGTTCAATGCAAAGGTCTTCGACGAGCTGTATGTAATGAGGAAGATCGTCATAGATGGCTCAAACGTTTCAGGTTTTCAAAGAACAATACTCGTAGCTCATGATGGACTTGTAGACTTCTTCGGCTACAAGGTTCCAATATGGACAATAGCACTTGAGGAAGATGCTGCTAGAAAGATAGAGGAGACCGAGGAGTACATCGTATACAGACTTGACAGGCTTGGAATACCTCTAATAGAGATCTCCACAGGGCCTCTCCAGTACTCTCCACAGGAGATAGCTGACATAGCAGCATACATTGGCTACAGCATCAAGCTGACAGGACGTGCGAAGAGAGGTATTGGAACAGTTAGACAAGACATAAACATATCAATCAAGGGAGGAGCAAAGACCGAGATAAAGGGCATTCCTGACCTCTCACTAATACCCAAGGTAATAGAGTACGAAGTTCTGAGACAGCTCAACTTACTCAAGATAAGAGACGAGCTACATAACAGAGGAGTAAAGAAGGAGGACATTGTCGAAGATTATGTAGATGTCACAGACATATTCACATCAACGCGCTCCAACATGCTCAGGAAGATCCTTGAGGCAGGCGGAAAGATTGTTGCTC
>JAMOMD010000075.1 GCA_027068725.1 Thermoproteales archaeon
AGGCCAGCTAGTAGCACAGTCGGGGGGCTAAGTAGCGTAAGCGCAGAAAAGCCTCTAAAACAAATACTTCAGGAGCTTGCTGCTGCAGGGCTTGATTTTGCATTTGTTGCTGGTAGAACAGGGTATTGGCTTAATGTAGATCCTAACTATATTCATGCTGTTATTGTTTATCCAACGACAGGACAATACATGTTATTATACTACTCGGGCAGTAGCACGCCTAAAGTTGTCGAAGGCCAGGTAACGATGATATCGCTCGACGATAAGCACTACTATAAGCTCGATCTGAAGGATATGTCACCTGAAGAGAGATGGAGTCTAGGGCCTGTCGTGATGATCGTTAATCCAAAGCCGTGCACAGGCTACGAGGTAGATGTGGTAGATATCTACGGTCTCGTGTATAGGCTGCTAGCACCAGCGTGCTCATCTACTGAAGGAAAGCCAATATTCGATGCGATGCTGCTATGGGAGGATCTGTGGTATCCTGGCACTAACATAAACACGCTAGATAACTGGGTCGACGAAGTAGTGAGAGTGGTGGTATTTCAGGTAAGTAACAGTGAGTACATAGCAAAGATATGGGTAATACACGGATCAGGTGGCTACCTACACATGTTCGTACTAGGCAAACTAACACCAAGCGAAATCTACGACATAGTAAAGACATACCAAGAGAATGGTCACATACTAGCAGGAACACCATACTACAACAAGGTCGCCTACGTAAAACCACACGGAGCAATAGTACCACCAGAACCAGTATGGAACCCAAACACAGGAAGCTGGATGACAACACCTGTAATAACAATGAAAATAACACTATCATAACATCGAACAAACAAAAATCTCTCCAACACTCCCCAAACCCCAAATATTTCTACTCCTTTCTTTCAAACGTCTTTTCTCTCCTCCCTTTCCTTCCCAACCTTTCTCTCTTCTTCATATTCTTACTATCCTATCTTAGGAATATTCCTGACAGGGTCATGTACAGTATTGAGCTTGCTAAATCGCACAATGGCATAATTAGAGGTCCTGCAACATTTGCTGGATTTATCCCAAGTCTAAACGATATTATCACTATGTAATAGTTAACTATCAACATTATCAAGGTTGCAATAAGACCAGCACAGGGCGGTATAAGCAGTGCTGATGCGTTAAGAATATGTGTACTTAACGAATACACTAACGCTATCAGAAACACATTTGTATACAATATTAGTGCCTGCGAGAGCGACCTAAGCATTTTTTCTAAACTTTTCTTACATATTCTTGCGGTTGGCTCTATCTCACCGAGGTGAAGCATTGTTGATAGTTCAGCTGAATATTTTACATTTACTGCACCTGCAGCTGCCATTGTTGCAGGTAGTGCAAAAAGTAGTACACTTATCGTAAGGTATGTTGTTAATCTCTTTAGAATGAACAGACCTGTAAATATCTCAATTGTTGATGAGACTGTTGCTGCTATAATTGTCTCAGTTAGTATTCTCTTTGGATTCCATAAGCTAGACTTCTCTCTGCATATTCTATAGATTAGCACTGTTATCGATATGCTAAGTGCTGTGAGAAAGGGTATGTATAGTAGAGTTTTTCCACATATTAATCTTGCTACAAGGTATGCAAGTACTACCGTTGGTACTGTTATAACGTCTCCAATTATTGATTCTAGTGGTCCAACGACTACTTCTGGTCTTATGTTTCTTTTAAATAGTTGGAAAAGTAGGAATGTTGTTGCTGGTATTGTTGCTGTTGCTGATATAATTCCTGAGAGTACAGCTATTACGAGTATGTTGTCTGTGAAGTTTATACATTTTGAACATATCATGACTGCCAGTGCTGTTATTATTATTCCTGCTATGATTGTTATTGCATATGCTATGAGTACTTCTAGTGATAGTTCTTTTTGTTTTCTAAATTTTGGTTCTATGACTCCTAGATGTAGTTTTGCTGAGACTCTTGTGCTGTATGTCACGTAGTTGCATCCTCTCATGTTCATTATTGCTGGAAGTATTAGCATGATGTAGCGTGCTGTTTTTATTATGTTTCCAAATATTGTTAGGAAGAGTCCTGTTATGAAATCTGTGTAGTTACATGTTAGTAATGTTAATGTACTTACTATATACTCCCTAAGCTCTGCTCGTCTCTTCCTGATTATCACAGTCGAGCAAACTCTTATTAACTTGTGTGTGTTTAAAATGTTGTAGTAGAGGCGAATGTTGCGCCAAGACTCGTCTCAGAGCTACAGACCCCTCTCTGTGTCTGAGTGTATAAAGAAGATTCGTAACTTGTCGAGTCTTCTTCTAGATCTCACGTACTACGCTCTCCTGTACGCTGATAGAGACTTTGCACATATGCTTCAGCATCTTGGTGAGCAGATTGATCAGTACTGGAGACAGCTCATTTTGCATACAGTCTTCGCGTTTAGTGGACTATCTATTGAGGATGCTAAGTTTCTGGCAAGTTTCATGGATGTTGCACACTTGATGAAACGCGCAGTTGACTCGATGCTCGATTTTGCTAAACTTCTATCTCTTGGCTATCGTCCACATCCAATTCTCCTGAAGGCACTTGAGATGAGCGAAGAGCAGGTTGCAATGGCAGAAGTTGTGAGAAGCATGAGTATTAGAGATCTAATAGATGCTGCAGGTGTATCACTTGATATAATTGCTGTAAAGTGTGGCACAAGATGGTACCTTGATCCACCTGCTGATAGACTACTACACAGAGGTGATCTCATAGTATTTCGCACAACTCACGATGTCATCAATACGCTAGCGGACTCTGGTCTAGTTAAGATAAAGAGACCACCAGTTCCTGATAAGGTAGGAGAACTAGAGCCGATTGACCTAGTTCAGGATCTGGTCACAATGAAGAACATTAGTGAAATTGCGCTAGACTTAGCATATCTAGCAATACTTTCAAGAGATGTTGTTACAATTGAGGAAGTTATTGAGATTGAGCAGTATTTTGATGAGAAGCATCTTGAGTTTGAGAAGAAGATTCTAACAAAGCTCACAGGAGATCCTGTGGAAATACTTACTCTGCTAAGATATTCGCTATGTCTTGAGGAGATTGTTGATACTGCTTATGGAATAGCATCGCTTGTCCGCGATTATCCTGAAGTAAGTGCATTTCTAGAAAAAGCTGTTAGAGAAAGTGA
>JAMOMD010000076.1 GCA_027068725.1 Thermoproteales archaeon
GCTTAAGCTATCGATTGTCCAATCCTTACCTTTAGAGCTTGTGAATAAGTTGTATGAGTATATCTCGAAGTGCCAGAGCTGTATACCTGCTGAGGAGGTTCCTAAGTTGAGAAGACTGAAGCTTCCTGTCGTTCAGTTAGCGCTCGACCTTGTTGCTGACTATGATGTACTAGAGCGGATAGTTAGGGAGTGTGTTAATGCTGGTGTTAAGATAGTCGAAGTTGGTACGCCATTAGTCAAGAAGTATGGCACCGCCATCGTTCAGCGCTTTAGTGAGCTTCTTAGAGGATTTCCTGAAGTTGTGCTATTTGCAGATACTAAGACAATGGATGTTGGAGATCTTGAAGCTAGGTTAATGTATCTTGCTGGCGCGGACATGGTTGCTGTACTTGCTGTAGGCGTTGTTGATAAGGTACTTGAGGCACTTTACGAGGCTGTAAAATTCAATAGATGTGTACTTGTCGACCTCATTCAAGTCGAAGATCCTGTAGGCTACGTAGAGAAGAATATTGAGATATTTCGCAAGTACTCTACCTGGCTCGTCTTATGTGTTCATAGAGGCATAACAGAGCAACTCAGAGGCAGGGGAATAGAGACTGACTATGAGCTTGTGCAGAGACTCAGGAAGATGCTTCCTGAAGTTGTGATAGCTGTGGCAGGCGGCTTGAAGCCTGGACTACTGCGAAGAATGAGAGATGCAGGTGCTGATGTGCTTATTGTTGGTGCTGCTCTATACACTTCGAGAAACGTGTATGAAACTGCCAGAAAACTAGTGGAGGAAGTTTCGTAAGATCAGTACCGTGACCCTGTCATCAATGATCAGCGGGCACCAGTCTCCCTGTATGCCCACTGTTCATCATTTGTAGATGAGTAAATGCGAGAATGATCCGCTTGCTGAGTATTCATCATGTTCTCAGTGTAACTCTGATTCTTCACCCAGCTATGTGTATTAAGAATCGTTTATAAGTATCTTAAATTACTCGCATAGCACGATATGTCCACACCACTAGAGAGGATAAAGCCAATGTCAATAGGTCAGGAGAGACTCCTTAACGCACTTACTGACACGAGGAACGAGATAGTTGGAGCATTTGGACCAACAGGAACAGGAAAGTCACTGCTCTCCTGTGCATATGGAATAACCGCAGTCCTGTCAGGACAGTACAAGAAGTTCATAATTGCTAGACCAGTAGTCGACGTAACAACTGGAGAACTAATAACACCAGAGAGGCTAGGTGACCTATACTACAAGATAGCAGCATCATACCTTGAGGATGTCCTAGGAGACATTCTATCAAGAGAAGAAATAACAAAGCTAATACAGGAAGGTAAAGTTATCGTAACAGACGTATCTTACCTCAGAGGAAGAACATTCGACGACGCTATAATCTTCCTAGACGATGCTCAGAACGTACAGCCTGAGAGCGCAGCCGAGATCCTGATGAGAATAGGCAGAAACTCCAGACTAATAATTGCTGGAGACCCAGTACTACAGAAGCCAATTGGACTTGAGAAGGATGGAGCAACACTACTAAGAGAAGTACTACTGAACGAGGAAAATGCCGTAGTCATAGACCTAGGTCTGAAAGACATTGTAAGACCAGGTGCAAGAAGAGGAGTCAAGGTAATATTCGAGCTCAGAATGAGAAAGAGAGAACTCACAGAAAGCGAGAAGCAGCTACTTGACTTAGTTAGAGTAAACGCTCCAGATGCAGACGTAGTCACGGTGATAGAGTTCAAGGCAGAGAAGGAGAGCCTCGACATCAGGTCAGAGAACGTTCCTGACGCACTAATAATAGCAAAGGAGGGACATTTAGGAAGAGTCGTAGGTAGAGGAGGAGAGAGAATAAGAAGCGTCGAGAACGAGTCAGGACTAAGAATAAGAGTAGTAGAAATGACGCTCGACTTCAAGAACTGGATAAGAGCAATACACCCAGTATCTTGGATTGGTAAACACATAATCGACGTAGACTTCGCAGGACCCGAACTAGCAGTCACCGTGAGAAAGAACGCATTTGGTGCATTTGTAGGACAGAGAGGAGTATACGTAAGGCTGCTAGATAGAGTATTCAGACGTCTAATAAACGTAGGAATAAGAGCAATGGAGAGTGAAGAATAATAAAAACTAAACAAATACGAACTCCTGAAAAATAGAAAGTAAGAAGAAAAAAGAAGGAAAAGAAGAAAATTTTGGATACCTATATTGGCTATTCCTTTATCTGAAAGTCTTCCTCTTATATTTTTCCTTAATTCACTTCTCCTTCCTAGATTTTTCCTAAATAATTCTTGAAGCGAGAAGAACTTTGTTATTAATTCCTCCGTATCCTATGTGAGAACTGTTATGCAAAGACTTCTATGTTAGCATGTACTTTTCTTAGGTCTTCTTCACTCTTTCCTAATCTCTTCATTAGTTCTGCAACTATCGAGTCTAGGAATACCATTGTTGTTATTTCGAATAGTGTTCCTAGTGGTGCGAGAGGTTCATGTATTCCAAGTATTTGTCTTGCAAAGTAGTCGTCTATTTTTGCTGTTTTTGTTCTTCCTGGAACATATATTACAAGGTCTGCGATTTTTGCTAGTGGCGAGTCTTTGTAACTTGTTATTGCTACAACGTATGCGCCTACCTTTTTTGCTGCATCAGCAGCTGTGACGGTTACTGTTGTTGTTCCACTTCCTGATACTGCAATTACCACATCTCCCTTCTCTACACTTGGTGTTATTGTCTCTCCTAGTACATATGCTCTAAAGCCTAGGTGAACTAGCCTCATGGCAAATGCCTTAGCTACAAGTCCTGATCTGCCTACGCCAACGACCAGTACTTTACTTCCTCTGGAGTGTGCGTCAAGTAGAACTTTCACAAACTCAGCTATGGCATCGAACTCGAGCACGTCTAGGGCTGATCGTACGAATGTTACGATTTCAAGATATGCAGATTTGAAGGTCTCAAGTTCGCTCATCTTATACCGGCCCCGCTGAGAGATGAAGGACAAGATTCTTTAAAACTTTTAGAGAACGTGCAGGCGCGTTATATAGTCAAGCTTTCTCCTTGTACGTTCTGATATCCTGATACTCCTCAATCATGAGTCTCTGTCTCCTGACCTCCTCCATGTGTAGCGATCTGTCAGCTATGAAGAGCTCGACCTCCTT
>JAMOMD010000077.1 GCA_027068725.1 Thermoproteales archaeon
GACTACCTCTCGAAAATACGAAAAACCATAACACTACCCAAAAATCTACAAATACTATAGACCAGAATATCAAATGCTTATTCTTCAGTAATGACTTTATCTTTAATAGAAGGTACAGTGTCATAATCTCACCTTGCTACTAGAGCAATTTCATACACCTTATCTAGAGTCATGATTTGACTAATAGATATACCTTCTTCATGCAATACTAGACTAACTGGCCTTCCAGAAATCTCGAACGTTAGAACAGATTTATCACTTCTACCCACGACTATCTTTGCATTTTTCATAATATCAACACTCACAGGACCATAGAGCTTTCCCTCAAACATGAAGTACACATTCCAACCCTTAAGCTGATCAATAAGCCAGGTTTCGTGTGTTGAAACTAGGATATTTGCATTAAATTCCTGAATTAGACCTAGTATTTTCAACTTTCTAGCTGGGTCAAGCTGCTCAAATGGCTCATCAAGAAGAACATGACGACACCCAGATAACAGAGCTACAACAGAAGTTACGATCTTTCTCTGACCTGAAGATAGTTCCCATATTTTCCTCTTCTTTAGCAATTTAGTATCAATACCAAAATCGGCAAGCTTCTCAAATACTAAGTCAGCATCAGCACTTAATAAATCACAGAATAGTCTAATACAATCATATGTAGATATTCGTAAAATGTGAAACAGCTCCTCTATATTAGAAGTAACAAGACCTACACCACCGACTACTCGCTCAACCTCTTTACCATCAATTAAGACTCTTCCTCTAGTTGGCTTAACGAGACCTACAGCAGTTCTTATTAAAGTAGTTTTTCCTGAGCCATTCGGCCCAAGTAGTAGGCACTTATCACCTATTTTGCAGTTTATATTCTTCAATATCTCGCTCTTTCCTAATACTACACTGACGTTTTCGAACTCGATCATCTTGACTGCGGAAGTTTCTGCCAGTAATAAAGGTAGGAGGTTCTATTATTACGAGAGAAGTTCGATACCAAACCAATATTTCGGAGTGTCAGTGCTCGTGCCCTTCATCAGGTGTCAGCCAGAACTCCTCACATCACTCAAGAAGCTTGTGTTAGTAGAAGCTTCTTATAAAATTGTTTGAGGTGGCGGGCCCGCCGGGATTTGAACCCGGGACCTACGGCTTTCTGCGACCAGGCCGAGAGGAGCCGATTGGACAGGTAGTTGTTGGCTCCCCTCGGCCGAGAGTGGTCTCCGCAGGCCGCCGCTCTATCCAGGCTGAGCTACGGGCCCAGTTTCCGTTGTCGTTCTTTCTTAATGTGTTTAAGTTCGTTTCGCTAGGTGACTACCTTGACTCCTAGGACATTCCTGAAGTACTCGATTGCTTCCTGCTTTGTTACTCTCTGCTTACTGCCAATCTTCTGTCTGCACCTTCTCCTGTACATGACTCTGTAGCCAGGTCTTGCAAGTCTGACAGCTATGTCCATTCCCCATATTCCGAGGTTTGGATCGTATCTTGCGCCCGGTATCAGGATGTGCTCACGTATGCCAAAGGACACGTTACCCATGTTGTCGAACTGTGACTCTCTAAGCGTGAAGTCAACTGCCGCTAATGCACGCAGGAGGAACCATATTGCCTTAGATCTCCTGAGCGTGACGACAACGCCTATTGGCTCTCCCTTTCTGACTCCCCACTCCTTGATTGACTTCCTGGCCTTCCTGAGGCTTGGAGTCTGCTCTGTGAGCTCCTCGAGCACTTTTGCAGCTTTCTCAAGCTTCTCTCCTGACGTGCCTACGCCAATGTTGACTACTACCTTCTCAATGAATATTGCACGCATTGGATGATCTGTGACCCACACGAACTTCCTCCAGTCAATGTCCTTCCAGTGCAGTGTCTTCAAGTCGATTGATGATAGATCTATTACAGGCATGCTCCTTCACCGTTGAAGAAGACACTACTTAAATACTTTCTCACTCTTCAAATCTTGAACATTAAATGTCAACAATAGCACTAATACTCGCAGGAGGATTCGCAACAAGGTTAAGACCACTAAGTTATACGAGACCTAAACCACTATTACAAATACTGAATAGACCAATAATCGACTACATATTGGAGAAAGTTGTGAACCTTGACGTTGATACAATATACATATCTGTCAGGTACATGGCTGAGAAAATTATAGAACATGTTGATACAAGCTGGGAGAATTATAAGGACAAGATTCAGTACCTTATTGAGGATAGACCATTAGGTGATGCAGGACCACTAAAATTTTTAGTAAATAAGGCAATTAGCGAGAACAAGACTATACTAGTCCTGAATGGTGATATTTTCTCAAATATTGAACTTGGCGAAGTGCTAAGATTTCATAAGAAGAAGGGAGGTATAGCAACGCTCGTCCTGACAAGAGTGACGGGAGACTTGTCAAGGTATGGTGTAGCAACTGTTGATGCTGAGCAGAGGATTGTGAGCTTTGTTGAGAAGCCTAAGGATGCGAGACCTGAAGGTCTTGTAAATGCTGGAGTCTACATCTTTGAGCCTGAGGTCTTCAACTACATAGAGTTCAGAGATGATAGACCAATGAAACTGTCAATCGACGTTATACCAAGACTACTCAAGTATGGTGATGTGTACGGATTCATACATGAGGGATACTGGTTTGACATAGGAACACCAGAGGACTACCTGAGAGCAAACTTCACAGCACTCGAGTACATGTGCCTTAACGATAATAGTGACTGCATAAAAGGCGTCTGCGAGGGCACAATTCACGAGCCCTGCTTCATAGATGATGGTGTCTACGTAAAGAAGGACTCTGAGATAGGCCCCTACACAATAATTCTCAGAGGAAGCAGAATAGAGGGCACGGTGAAGATAAGCAACAGCATCCTCCTGAATCATGTTACAGTGAACAAGGGAACTTACATCACAGGAGCAATAATTGGTGAACACACGTATATTGGAAAATGGGTCAGAATTGAGTCAGGGACAGTGATAGGAGATTACACATACATAGCAGACAACACGTACATAGCAAGAGGAGCCAAGATAGGGCCACATAGGGAAATCACAGAGAGTATCTACAAGGAGGGAGCAGTCTTACCATAGGACAAGTACACAAGCAATTAAACAAGCATCTCAAACAATGTGATACAATATTTGCAATGCCTCACATTCTCG
>JAMOMD010000078.1 GCA_027068725.1 Thermoproteales archaeon
TGGAGGCCCATGCAAACCTATGTGCAACACCTCGATTAGTATTCAGATGTAATAGAGGTAATTAATTGCAGATTTCTCTGCTCCCCCTTATAAGATAGTTTGAGGATAAGTATTCAACCTAATGATAGGTCGTCTAAAATTGAGGAATATTGGGCCATTTGAGACTGCAGAGCTTGAGCTTAAGCCAATAACGATACTGACAGGAGTTTCCGGGAGTGGTAAATCATTTCTTTTAAGATTACTATATGTACTTCTAACTGCACTGAAGTTTTCAAAGCTTGATATTTCTAAGTTTGAGTATAAGTTCAAGAGAATAGCTCAAGCAGAGAAATTAGATATCTTAAAGGAAGGACGTGACGAAGGTTCGATAGAGCTAACCATTGGACATGATAAGCACTCGCCCATAGTATCGCTCTCAATATCGGTAAGTCGCGTTAAAGATGTTACAGAAAAATTTGATGTTAAGGTTAACGATTTTTCAAGACGTTTGTTTCAACATGAGATAATCGATGTTGTGTATCTTGCAGAGGATAGAATATTCTGCCTACCACTTGCTGAGTACATAGTCTATGCACTTCTTGAAGAGCTTGAGGCTAAGCTTCTAGAGGAAGATGTTTCTCTACCTGAGATATCGCGCAATATCGACAGGTACGTATGGGAGCTTAAGAAGAAAGTGCTTACACCATTAGGATTCAAGCATCACTTGATCTCACTTGCACTACGTTTCGCGAGGATAAGTGCTGCAGAGTTTACGGTAGCATTATCTCGTCTCGTCCAGTTGTGTAATGAAGTGCTGAGCGAGTATGGCAGACTTGAGTGCGCTGTTCAGGGTCCTCTAGTAAAGGTGTTTTTTAGCTCAAGGACAGGACATGTTTGTCCTATTGAAGATGCTCCAGAGGCCGTGAAGAACCTGTATGTACTACTTCTACCTGTAGCAATTCTGGTAGAATCTGTTCAGTGTCCCATTATTCTAATGGATCATGTAGAGGAACATGTTACGCCACCGCTGACAGAATCTTACATTAGGACAATTATAGAGCTTGTACTCAGAGGCGAGAGAGGTGTACCTATGCTAGTAATGTCTGTACATAACTTAGATGCATTTACCATTAGCGTAAACTTAACACTAGATGTGCTTGAATCTCTTGGTAAGGATCCAGATGAGTACCTCTCAGTCTATGAACTAAAGTTGCATAATAATAATGTAACTGTTGAGAAATTACCTATCACAGAGCTTGGAGTGAAAATTCCTGAATATTTAACAAACTACGCTAAGACAATAGTCGACTTGACACGACCTAAGAAGAAAGAAGCTACCTAAGCTATCGTGGTGTATTTCCTATGTCTGTAGCAGTGCTTTGTATAGATTCTGCAAATTATCTATACAATAAGGATGACCTAGTTTATATTCAATGGGAGAACACAGAAGTAGTCACAGCGTTACCTTACAAGGATGCTTTGATAAAGCTCATTCTCGCATTATACCTCTACGCTTGTTCAAAAGCGCAGAAGAGACTTATATCTATCGATGTTATAATACCGTACGGAGAAATAAGTAAGCGAGAAGTCAAGAAGTTATGCGATGAATTGTGTAACAATCTTAAAGAACTGAGAGATAATGTGCAGTATTTTGTAAAGAATACGTATGATGCCATCGGAGTTTCTTCAATAGCACACTACCTATATGAGATGTTATCTAAAGCCCAATATACAAGGAGTAAAGATTCTATTGAGGAAGTCGAGGAATTAATACAATTATGTAACATAGAATCTATCGAAATCGATTTTGAGAAGTGTAAGAGCCTATGCTCAGCCGATGAGGAAATTGATGTCTGCCTTTATGTCGTACTACCATTAATGTACGTGTTGCGTAAATACAATCCTGAGGAGGTTTTCATAGCATTTGCAACACTTGATAACCCCGCCAATAGATTATTTCGCGGTATTGTATCTAGCAGTTCTCTACTAAGTTTTCTTAGACAAGCTGATCCTCAAGTATGTTCTATGTTAGATATCGAGAGATTATGTTTCAAAATGTTACCACTCATGCTCCTGCCGTACCATAGCTAGCCTCTTAGTCCCTTGTAATACACCGCGACTTGTAATGTATCATATAGTGTCTTAACTTAAGCCCCCAGCATTAGTCTACGAGTCTCGATACGTATGGTACAAGTCTTCTAACATCATCGACTGTGCATATGTCATGTTCAAGGGCAGGAATTTCGACCCTAACCTCAACTTCAGGTAGCTCACTGTAGATTACTCTCATTGTTTTCAACATACTTTCGTACTTTCTCCTAATTATTTCCTCAGAAAGTTCCTTCACAACTTGATTAATTACTAGTTTCCTAACTTTTATGCCGAAGCTCTCGAGCTCTTTCTTAATGTTTTTGCATATTGTGATGCTTAGCTTCTCTGGAGTTGTTATTAGTATGAACTCTGTCTCATTTTTTAGAAATAGCTCAATCTCTTCTATGAGGCTTCTCCACTTCTTTATTAGCGATATTGGGTCTCGAGGCTCTTTTCTTTTCAGCGAATCTACTAATGATCTTGCCTTCATTAGAAAGTTCAGTAATTTCCCATACACGGACTCGGCCTCTATGAGGTGCGTATAGAATATTTTCAATAGTCTCAGCAGGTGCAGTGTTCCTGCTCCTGGTGCTGTATCCCATACAATGATGTCGTACTTGCCTGATCTTGCTAGGTCGTAGATGTAGTATATTGCGAATAGCTCGTCTATGCCTGGTGCATTTGCAATATAGTCAACTATGTCTTTCTCAACAGGTAGAAACGATGACAGTACTTCATATACTTCCTGTCCAAACCTGATCTTCCATAGGTTGATAATGTCCTCTCTTGTTAAGTCAAGAACCTGTAAATTGTGTGCTACCTCTACTGGTCGTGACTTGGCATTTACCTGAAATATGTCACCTATTGGAGATACTACGTCTGTGGAGATTACGAGAGTTCTATGGCCACGTGATGCAAGTGCTAGACCAAGCGCGCATGCGCACACTGTCTTGCCTACGCCACCTTTGCCACATGTTACGTAACACTTAGGGGACATGTTCATCAGCTATTATTTGGAGGCTCTGCTTCTCGTTAAGTGTGGTATGATGAACTCAACGCATGCTGATGCC
>JAMOMD010000079.1 GCA_027068725.1 Thermoproteales archaeon
CCTTACCATGAACACCCATTGCCTGTACGTTCACGCTACCTTCAATGATGCCAAGCTTGCGCTCCTCAACTTCAGGAAGAACGTACTGCTCAACAATGCTGTACAGGACATCCTGTGCTCCTACTTGTCTGAATCTTCCTGCTTTTGAGCCAGTGCTATAGACTATCGGGACAGGAATATGCTTACGCGCTTCATCTACTACACTTTCTACATCATCGCCTACCATGTCTGAGGCACATGTCGTCAAAACAACAATCATATCAGGACGATAACGCTCATATGCGAGCAGGATAGCTTCAAGTAACTTCTTCTCACCACCGTAGACTACGTCTAGCTCTGTGAGTGCTGTGCATGGAGTGTAGTATACTACTGGTCCTGGCACAATGTTCAGGAACTTTCTTTGCCAACTGCAGCCAATAGGACCATGAATGAGTGGGAGTGCACCACGAATCTGCGTGATAATGCGTAGTGCAGTGACGACTTTTCCAGGTATGAAGCACATGTTGTGACCGGGGAAGGGTCCGTAGACTATTCTTGCATGTGGGTCAAGTATTGAGGTTCCTATCATTCCTGTCTTGTAATTACTTTTGTCATCATTATGTATTACGGTATTTCTGACTAATTTAACCTGGATGCTTGTAGTAAGTAGCTACAGGTTACGAATTGAAACATTAAGTACTATTTTAAAAACCGTTGTGGTAAGTGTACTCCGTGCCTCGTGCCAAGGTTGTAGTACCAATAGTTGTAGCAGTTATAATCGTATGTGTTATAGCAGGAATACTTGCTACGCACGTATCATCGCCATCCTCGAAGGCGCCAGCCTACGCTGTTCAACATAGAGCTACTGCCTCGGTACTCAACACGACTGGTGTACACGAGCTATGTGCAGTTGGTGGAGGGTACAGAGTCTGCATAAAGTATAGGATAGTCAAGGTAGGTAACGCTACGTACGTAATATTCAAGGACCTAGTCAACAGGACGGTCAAGGTTAGAGTACCTGTACATAGGATAGTTATACTGTTCTATCCACAGCTCTATCTCGCGGTTCTTGGAGTCAAGGACTTTCCAAAGTATGTTGTTGGCTGGAGAGCTGCCTCATGGAAACTGTACAGGTATGGCTACTACAGATACTTCCTGAAGTACATGCCTCAGATTGCTAAGATACCTGACGTTGGTAGTCTATATAGAGGAACATTCAATCCTGAGAAGACAATAGCTCTACATCCTGACGTTGTGTTTGCTGATAAGTGGCAGTACAAGTACTGGAGTGTTCTGAAAAAGGTTGCTGATGCTGGTATCCCAATAGTATTCCTAGACCATGGAAAGACTCTGTTCGGACCAGTAAAATCTATACTAATTGTTGGTCTACTGACAGGTCACGTCAAGAAAGCTCAGGAAGTAGCTTCTTGGATACTTAGACTCCTCTGGTTAATATTCTCAAGATTAAAACATGCAAAGAAGCTACACGCGAAGGTCTTCCTAGAGCGTGGCTACAGGATATGGTACACACAGGGAAGATATGGATGGGGCGAGTTCCTGTATCTGCTAGGTCTAAAGAACATTGCTGAAGGAAAAGTACCACGCATAGGCACAATATCGCCAGAGTATGTCATCTCCTCGAATCCTGACTACTACATAATCACATGCTCCTGGTGGGTAAAGAGACCAAACACGCCATTCTGTGGACTAGGCGTCACTAATAAGACACTGATCATTGAGAGAGCAATCAAGTTCATAGAACTACACCAGGGAATATCTACAATAAGAGCAATAAGAGAAGGACACGTATGGCTAATATACCATGATCTAGACCACAACTTCAACTGGTTTGGAATACTATTACTAGCAAAGATATTCTACCCTGACCTGTTTAGAGATATCAATGCGACAGCTCTAATAAACGAATTCTTTGAGAAGTTCATAGGAGTACCATTCAAGGGAACATGGCTATTTCATTTAGACAAAGATATACTAATGAAATATGGCATACTCAAAGTACCACAGAAAGGAAAACTATGCGCTTCCTACCTAAACTATACATATTGTGTAAATTACAGGTTCGTATGGATTAAAGGTAAACCATACATACAGGTTAAAGATCTTGCAAATCAGACATTACTAATCAGGTACCCTGCAAGAAGAGTCGTAATAGTCGCATCACCATACATTGTAGACTTCATTGCAGTATACGGACCTGGATGGTCTCTTGCAATTGTTGGATGGGATCCAAGTCATTTCAAAGAATATAGAAGATGGATATGGGAGAAGTATAGTGAAATTGCACCAGATCTAGATAACATTCCTAACGTAGGCAGCTTGTACAAGGGTACGTTAGACGTAGAGAAGATAATTGCACTTCATCCAGATTTCGTACTTGCATCACTCTACCAGTGCGAGGCTGCTAAATCAGTAATTGATAGACTAGAGAGTGCAGGAATACCTGTACTATGTATAGACTTTCATTCAGAAACACTATCGCATCATATCAAGAGTATACTTTTGCTTGGTCTCGTGCTAGGACGTGAGGATAGAGCTGTAGAGATAGCAAAGTTCTATCTAAGTCATGTAGTGCCAATATTATTAAAGGTAAAGCATGCTAAAACAAGACCAAAAGTATTCGTCGAAGCAGGATATGAGATGTGGAGAACATTTGGAAACTACATGTGGGGAGCAATTATTGAAAAAGTTGGCGGAATAAATATTGCAGCTGGAAAAGTTAAGAGATGGGGAACTTTAACACCTGAGTACGTAATTTCTCAGAATCCTGACGTATGGATAGTGACATGTGCATACTGGCCTAGTAGACCTCAGTCACCATGGTGTGGATATTATGCTAACAAGACCTTTGTTATAAAGAAGCTAATACACTGGATACTACTACATAAGGGAGTTAAATACATAAACGCATTTAAGAATGGTAGAATATGTGTAATACACCATGGATTAGCTAGACATATATATGACTTTGTTGCATTCGAATTCCTTGCTAAAGTACTGCATCCTGATTTGTTTAAGAACCTTAACCCACTTAAGGACTTCGTAATATTCCATGAGAAGTTCTTACCTGTGAACTACTCAGGCGTCTGGTTCCTCTGTCTGAACAAGACTATAATAGAGAAGTATCTGAAA
>JAMOMD010000080.1 GCA_027068725.1 Thermoproteales archaeon
AGTTGCGGTCGGGGTTGGGGTTGGAGTAATCTCTTCAGAGCTAGCGAGGACCTTGACAGTCTTCACTACAAGCACATCGTCGTCAGCCTTCCAAGCAAGTGCGTAGCCGGAAGTTGGCTTGAGGTTGTAGTAGTTGTCTATGAAGTATGTGATCGAGCCGTTAAGTGTGCCCATCGTGTCCCTAATGTAGATCTTGTACGTGCCAGGCGTTATGTCGCCAGTCGGTATGTCAACTTCAGCGTAACCAGTGTTGTTGAGAGCGACGCCCAAGTACTTTCTAAGCTTCGTACCGAGGTCCATTACAACATAGATGTAGTCGTACTGGTCACAGTTAACCCTGTTCTCGTGGATCACGAGCTTAATTGTATCGCCCTTAACGACTTCGCTCGGGCAGGTGACTGTCATCACGACTGGCTGGACATCCATCGTTATCTCCTTGCTCGCGGTCTCCTCGAACATTCCGCTGTCTGGGTCCTTAGTGTAGAGGTGGATCGTAAGCGTGTAAGTACCAACTGGAAGGAGCTTCTCGGAGTTCATGTTAGTGAAGTCGGACACCAAGACTTTTCTAGTCGTGTTGTAGTACGGGTAGATCGTAGCAAACATCCAGTACGTGCCATTAGCGGTCTCGTTCCACTTGACGAGCTTGTTGTTGTTTGCAAATGTAACAGTAGTCGCCGTTGGTGTCGCACCCTTCTTTATGTCGACGCCGTGGCCTTCGAGCGTGTAGCATGCATAGACTACATCGTCGGGCTTAGCGTTAACTTCGATGAACAGCTTCTTGGCGGAACCCTGGGTGATTGTGAAGGTGTCAGGTGCATAGATTATACCCACTGGCTCGACCGTAACAGGAAGCTGGACATAAGCGTCCTTAGAGAGGTCAAAGCTCGTACCGTTAGGCGATGCAACAACGTAGAGCGTGTAAGTACCGTAGCTAGCGTTCTTGCTGACCTTGAGCGTGACCTCGAAGGTGTTGCCTCCAGCGATTGTCTTTATG
Source organism: Thermoproteales archaeon (assembly GCA_027068725.1). Taxonomy (GTDB): domain Archaea; phylum Thermoproteota; class Thermoprotei; order Thermoproteales; family Thermocladiaceae; genus JAADER01. The sequence continues at coordinate 995 of JAMOMD010000080.1, forward strand.
TGCATGGGCTGGTACTGTGGCGATAGAGCTGCGACATTTGCGGCCTTGTCGCTTGGAGGCATCTCTCCAACGTTCTCGAACACGTTCTTGTCACTCGTGAACAGGAATATGTCCTCAACCGGACTCGTACCTGTGAGCGTAACCTGCGAACCAAGAGTTACTGTGCTCATGCTGAGCTTCGCAGTGAGAGTGGCCTTAACGACGTTTATAGTACCAACAGCAATCACAGAAGGCCTATTCGCCACGTAAACCTTAACCGTGTAAGTGGTGCGAGCTGCGTGCGGGTTAATGTAGAGCTTCTCGGTCTGCCAACTACCGTCAGCAGACGTGTACACCTTTATGTCCTCGTATGGCACGCTAGCCGTTGGTACCCAAGTACCGCTAGCAGGTGTAGAGTTCGGGTTGCTAGTGTCAACTATGAGTAGCGGATATTCGTTCATGTTTCCTCCAGTCACATGCACTATCAACTCAACGTTAGCACCAAGGTTGCTCGTACCCTGTATGTGGAGTCCCTCACCCCTGACATACGATGGAGCAAGGTTGATCTTTATCACAGGCTCCTTAACGAGCACGTAGTATGTCTCAGTGTCGTCCTCAGTCTTGGTAGCGACTGCGTGTACGACTACCTTGTAAGAGCCGGTAGCCGTTCCAGCAGCCAGCGTTGGCTTCCAGTCGTTCACACATTCCCAAGTACCATCGGACTTGATGGGGACATTGGTAGCCGTGTACACGACAGCACCAGATGGGTCATATATAGTCACATCGACATAGTTCAGTGTGCCATTGTCGTAAACAGAACCGGTCTCAGCGAGGTTGCTCGTACCCTCGATCTTAACACTCTGACCGAGGTAAACGACGGACGGCAGGTTAGCGGTAACGCTGACTCCTTCAACCTTGAACGTCATGGACTCCTTAGAATCAAGCGCGTGAACTGTAATCTTCCACTCGCCAGAGTTGCTGTTGTTCGTCGAAAGGTGGAGGTACCAGACATTACCGTAGGTACCGCCAAGCGTTTTCTTGTAAACTATCTTGTTGGCAAATGGACCGGTTATGTTAGCGTAAACTGTAGTCGGTCCAGCAAGACCGGTAACCTGAATCGTGAAGTAGGCGTCGTCACCCTTGGCTATTGGGGTTCTCGGGTTGTTGAGGGTTATGCTGATGGTCGGGAACGCGTTGTAGACGAGCACGACATACGGATAACCAACGCTCGTGCTCGCGGAAATGTTCCACGTTGGCATTCCGCTTGCAGCGCCAATTATCTCTATCGCATAGTAACCTGCAGGTACACTGCTAACTGTAAACTCCCCGTATGGCTTGTCCTTAGCAAGCTGTCCAATCGTGTACTGATCCTTCGTCTTCAGGTTCACGAGTACGACTTTCACACCACCAACGTTCGATATGTGGTTAGTAACACCAATCTGGAAAGATGAACCGTACTTGTACTGAACGACTACATCCTTACCGTTATAGTAGTACGCTATTGGTACGGTTATGAAGTGCAGTGAGTAATCGTTAGCAGTGTCAGAAATAACGATGTTGCTCGCCGGTGGCACACCCGGTGGCAGAGTTGTACCAGTGCCACCACTGGTAGACGAGACATTTAGGGTAGCTGGAGTGGTGCTTGCACTTATAGTGCTACCACTTTTATCGTAAAGTCCGTTAACTTTTATAGTCAGAGTTGTCGTACCTGGTTTGAGAGCTTTGATTTCAATAGTTGCAAGGACGAGGTTGGTTGTCGGTAAGCTGGTACCTACATTAGGTAGTTCGTTGAAGTGGAGGGTTGAGTTCGGTAGCGTTGAGTTTGATTTTAAGCCAGCCCAGCTTGGGAAGTTGATGTTCGTTATTTCCGCTACTGAGGAGTTGGATACTGTTATCGTTAAGTCAGCGCCGCCGAAGTTGGATGCGTTGTCGAGGACTATGTTGAGAGTTGTAGTAGAGTTTGGTGCCAAGCTTATGCTCGATGGGCTGAAAGAGATAGTCTGCGCTGCAGCGCTGCTAATAGAGATTGCTGCCAGCAGTAGTACTATAGACAACACTAAATATTTTTTAAACAGGTTTTTCCTAAACACACTCTATCCCCCCGTTTGGGTGTTGTTTTTGTTAGATTTTGGGTATATAAACCCTACTATTTA